>CAYHBE010000301.1:0-2879 GCA_964354765.1 uncultured Dehalococcoidales bacterium
TGTTTCCATTCTATTTTCTCGCTGTGACATTTTATACAGATGGGCTTTGGCGGACAATACATGGTACCACAGTTCTGGCAATAAGAACCCATAAGCTTCCTTTCTGTGGCATATAGATAGAAGGAATCAGATGTAAATGGTCGTTCAGTCATTATTGTCTCCTCTCGAATATATTCACGACTACAGCAGTGCCGTGTGCACCGACATTGTGCATCAAAGCCAGATCAACCATCCTTTTAACCTGCCTAGCTCCGGCCTTACCCTGCATTTGTTCAAAAATTTCCACCGCCATGGCGACACCGGAAGCGCCTACAGGATGTCCTTTACACTTCAGACCACCGGAAGTATTAACTGGCTTAATGCCATCACGTGCCGTTTTACCTTCGCCTGCAGCAGCTGCTGCATCTCTTCCTTCATTGAAGAAACCAAGGTCGCCGATTGCCATAATTTCTGCAATAGTGAAACAATCATGCACCTCTGCAATTTTTATATCCCGCGCTGTAATGTTAGCCATGTCATAAGCCTGTTTGACGGCAAGCTTCGTGGCGGGGATACTGGTCAGTGTATCTCTATCATTCAGGTCATAGCCACTAGCCTGTCCAGTCCCGATAATATGAATCGGTGTATCCGTAAAGTTCCTGGCGATATCTTCTGCTACAAGTAAAACACAAGCTGCACCATCACTCACCGGACAGCAATCATACAGAGTATTTGGCCAGGCAATTACAGGATTGGTTTTAGGGTCATGCAGGAAATCCAGTTCGGTTGTCCACGTTGGTGTAACCTCTCCTTTTTGCTTAGCACGGGTGATGCGAGCTTCCATTATGTCTTTGATTGTCTGCTGAAAGTGAGCTTTAGGATTTAAGGCACCATTGTAGTGGTTTTTAATGGCTACTTTTAGCAGATCATCATGACTCACACCGTATTTATGCATATAGGCAGTTGCCATTGAAGCATATAGCGCCGGGAAAGAAAATCCAGCCGCGCCCTCGTAGAGCGTATCCGAAAAACAAGCCAGCGTCATTGTGTTCCAGTCTGTAGGCAGGGTATTCATCCGCTCGGTACCACCAACAAGGACTACATCATAGAGTCCAGAAGCAATTGCAATGATGCCCTCTCTTAATGCGACTCCACCACTGGCACAAGCATCCTCAATTTTCATGGCGGGGACAGGAACTAATCCGACTGATGATGCCATCATGGCACCCGTACTCGCCTGTGCTTCCCAGAGCTCCACCGCAGCATTACCCACATATAAAGCTTCGATGTCTTTCGGATCAAAGCCTTTTGGTACCGAGTGTCCCATATCCCTGAATGCCTCTACGAATAAATCGCGGGTATTCAGAGTCGGGTGAATACCGAATTTAGACATGCCCGCTCCAACCATCGCAACACCACGGCCTAATTTTCTTCTTAGAACCATTTTCTACTCCTTAACACAAATTGCTGGATAAGACGATTGTATTCAGCTACATGCTGTCGGTGATATCCTTGAAATTATCCACATTACCCGTGATGGAATATCTATAGCAATTGCTACAACCCTAATGCTGCTCAGTGTTTCATCCAATTCATTGATACCCTTACCAAGTTCCATATCTGGATGCAGCTTAGTTCGTTAGATTTGCGCCTGTATAAATCGCTAGAGTCACATATTTACAAGCAATACCAAAAACAATCCAGTTAGCCAATGAAATTCCATGGTGATTTATTCACCTCTAATTAACTGGCGGGCAATTGTCATTCTCTGCATCTCCGAAGTGCCCTCGTAGATTTCTGTAATACGGGCATCCCGAAAATAGCGTTCCAGCGGAAAGTCCTTGATATATCCGTAACCACCGTATATTTGTAATGCCTTGGTCGCTACAAGATTAGCTGTCTCCGCAGCATATACTTTTGCCATTGAAGCCTCTTTGATGAATGGTTGGTGATGGTCTTTAAGATATGCCGCCCGGTAGGTTAGCAAACGAGCCGCATCGATTTGTGTCGCCATGTCTGCCAGCATCCACTGAATTGCTTGGTAATTGGCGATTGCCTGACCGAATTGCTGACGCTCCTTACTATAAGAAAGGGCTTTGTCAAACGCGGCTTGAGCAATCCCTATTGCCTGTGCGGCAATCCCAATACGACTGCCATCGATAGTTTCCAAGGCGATGCTAAAACCTTTACCTTCAGGACCAAGGAGGTTCTCAGCCGGTATATAACAATTATCAAAAATCAGTTCGGTCGTTGAGGAACCGCGGATACCTAACTTCCTCTCATGTTTGCCGACAGAGTATCCTGTCATACCTTTTTCGACAATGAATGCGGTGATGCCACGGTAACCTTTTGACTTATCCAACGTGGCAAAAGCAATAATAATATCGGCTTCTGCTCCATTACTAATAAATATTTTATTCCCGTTGAGTACATAACCATCAGCTTTTTTAGTTGCTGTCATAGACATAGCAGCAACATCGCTACCGGCACCAGCTTCAGTCAGTCCAAAAGCCCCAAGTTTCTCACCTTTAAGGAGTGGAATCAGGTACTTTTTCTTCTGTTCTTCAGTACCGAAAGTGTAAATAGGATAAGCTCCAAGTTCGTTAGTTACAATGAGGACACCGCTCGTAGAAGCACAGGCATGCGCCAATTCTTCGAATACAATGACCTGTTCCACAGCGCCACCACCACTGCCACCAACAGCTTCTGGATATCCTGTACCCATCAGACCAATCTCAGCAGCTTTCTTGACAGCAGCCGCGGGGAAAATCCCTTCCTCATCTATCCTGGCAGCAACCGGTTCCACCTCCTTTTCGGCAAATTCCCGAACCATAGCTTTCAGCATCCAGCTTCGGAACGCAGTCGAGCAAAGGTACCAAGAACTTTTCCATGGCAGGGAA
>CAYHBE010000302.1:0-2877 GCA_964354765.1 uncultured Dehalococcoidales bacterium
CCGGAAGGCCGACCTTCCCGACGAGGCCACGATCGACGTCTACGAGGTCCAGGTGGACGAGGACTTCCTGCCGATGTTCGGGCTGAAGTTCCTGGCCGGCCGTCCCTTCTCCCGGGAATTCCCCACGGACCGGACGGCCGTCATCCTCAACGACACGGCGCGCCGTCAGCTCGGGTACGAGACCCCGGAAAGCGCCATCGGCATGAAGTTCATCTACAGGACCGAAATTCCCTTCCAGGTCCTCGGCGTTCTCGAAGACTATCACCAGGAATCCCTCAAGCAGGTCTATGAGCCGCTCGTTTTCCTTTTCAACCCGGCCGCGAACGGGCTGTCCTCGGTCCGGATTAAGACGCCGGACACGCGGGCGCTGGTCGCGAAAGTCCAAGGGCTCTGGGATAAGTTCTATTCCGGAAACCCCTTCGAGTATTTTTTTCTGGACGACCACTACACGCGGCAGTACGGCTCGGACGTCCGGTTCCTCCAGATGTTCGGTCTCTTCTCCCTTCTGGCGATCTTTGTCGCCGGCCTGGGGCTCGTCGGGCTGTCCCTCTTCAACGCCGTCCAGCGGACCAAGGAGGTCGGCATCCGCAAGGTCCTGGGCGCGTCGCTGCCCGAGATTCTGGCCCTCCTCCTCCGCGACTTCGTCAAGCTCATCTTGCTGGCCAACCTCGTGGCGCTGCCGGTTTTTTATTTCGCCCTGAGAGGCTGGCTCGAGAAGTACCCCTTCCGGATCGCCATCGGCGGCTGGTTCTTCGCCGTCCCCGTCCTGACGACCGTCGTGATCGCCCTCCTCGTCTCCGCCTATCATTCGGTCAAGGCGGCGCTCGCCGACCCGGTCCGCGCGCTCAAGTACGAGTGAGGGGGGAGCCGGGCGCCGGCTAATCCTCAGGCAGGGTTTTGAGGATTTTCCGAAACCGGCGCGCCCGGGCCGCCTCGTCCAGGTCTTCGACGAGGGGGATGACGAAATCCTTCACGTCCGTCTTCAGGATATTGTCGAGCAATTCGACGGCATGGCCATGCGTCGGGGTCCAGAGGTTCTGGTAGGCGTTGATGATATCGCCGCGCGGATGAGACAGGCCCAGCAGCTTGAAGATGTCCGCGATCCGGGCGGCCAGCTCGCGCTCCATGACGCGCCTGCGCACGTCGTTCCTTTCGCCGGGCCCATACCTCTGGAGCTCGAGAAACATCCCGCAATATTGCCGCACGAGCGACCGGATTTTTCCCAGGGCCGGGCCGGCGGGCATGGGCATGTCCTCGTTTTCCGAGCGGATGAGGTCCAAAGCATCGATGATTTCCGGGTCCAGCCCGCCGGAGCCGCGGGCCAGGGCGCTGCCCAGCACCTGAACCGCATCCGCTGTTCCGATGCGGGCCAGGACTTCGACGACACCCTGTCTCAATTCCGTGTCCTGGCCCGTGTCGAACAAGCTCACGTCGAGAGCCGGGATGGCCGAGGGCCCATAACCGTAGAGGGCGCTGACGGCGTCTTCCCGCGTCAGGGTGTGGCCGAGCTTGCCGATGATGACCGGGATATGGTCTTCCCTCTTGAGCCGGGCGGCGCTCTGGATGGCCAGGCTCGAGACATCGGGGGAGTCGTCGTCGATGAGCCGCGGCAGCCATTCGGCCAGGGGGGCGGACGGTCCCATGAAGCCGATGGCCTTGGCCAGCTCCATTTTTTCGACATCGGCGTCCTTGCCCCTGGCGAGAATCCCGCCGGCATAGAGCGTCATCAACTTCTGGTAGGCCTCCGAGGACAGGATTTCGTGGATATCCGCCGTGAAGCTCTCCGGGCCCGCGGCCTCGGAAATCCCCGGACGGCCGGTCGCATCTTCGGCGCCGAACATCTCGTTGAGGGCCGCGAGCCGGACCTCCCCGGCCTTTTCGACGATCATCCTTTTCACTTCCGGGCTGAGCTTTTTCCGCTCGAGAAGGTCGAAGGCGTTCAGGGCGAACATGACCGAACTGGTATTCCGGGGGTCGACGGCGTCGATGATCAGCTTGACGGCCCCGGCGTCGATTTTCTGGCTGATGATCGTCTCTGAGCGTACGGCGTCGATCCGGATCCTCGTACGGACGGCCGCGAGGTACTCTTTGCGGACGGACAAGCCCGAGATGATCCAAAGAACCAGGAAGCCGACGACGATCCAGCCCAGATCCTGGGCCAGCCGCGGATTGAAGATGGGCGTAAAACCTTTGATTTCCTTACCCGTTATCAGGGCGAACACGAGGAGTACCAGGGCGCCGACGACCTTGGCCGTCTGGCTGACGAACATGTCGATGAACGGCTTGGCCTTGGCTTTCAGGTCGGCGGCGACCGGAATGTAGAGGACTTCGCGGACCGACTGGTTCAGGGAAAACGTTAGGCTTCCGTCGCCGGCTTTAAGGAATCCGACGGGGATGAGCCCGAAGGGCGCGACCAGGATTGTCGCCGCGCCGAACAAGAGGACGACCGGCGTCGCCAGCACCGCGAAGGTCAGCAGCTTTCTCAGGATCCGGGAGGTCAAAAGGGCGTTGACCAGGAACGCCAGGACCGTCAACCCGGCCAGGAAGAAACCGAGGAACGCTTGCAACTCCTTTTTAGTGGCGGCCTTCTCGGCATAGGCGGCGGACAGGAACTGAAACTCGATGATGGTGGAGACGATGACCGCCGAGGCGACGATGACGGCGATGAGCCGTAGATAGGGGCTCGTTCGCAGGGCCGAGAGGCTGTCCATAATGCCCGGCCTGGTCCCCCGGCTTTCTTCGGCCTGGGAACTTCCGGGAGGCGCCGGGGACCGGTCCTGCAGCCGGCGAAACAGGCTCCGAACCACTGCGACACAGGCCAGAAGGAGCCCGCAGGCCAGCGGCAGGAGGAGGAGACCCAAGTCCGCTCGGGTCAGG
>CAYHBE010000303.1:0-2868 GCA_964354765.1 uncultured Dehalococcoidales bacterium
CGGAGTTATGACATCCTTCGGAGCACCTAAAGCAACTACCTTACGAGCTAGCAGCATCACCTGGTGACAGAGAGCAGCTTCCTCGTGTATATCATGAGTTGCCATGATGATGGACGCACCGCGGCAAAGCTCGTTATCAATTGCGTGTAAATAGAGCTCGCGCCCACCGGCATCGAGGCCGGACGTGGGTTCGTCTAATACGAGGAGGTCTGCCTGGTGTGCTAATACCTGTGCGAGATAGGTGCGCTGCTGCTGACCGCCAGACATTGATCTTAAAGGTGAATCAGCTAGCTTTTCTATGCCCATTGTCCTCATCGCTGACATAATAATCTCATCATCATGCTTGCTCATTTGTTTCCAGAGCCCGTGTAATGGAAACCTGCCCATGCGCACTACATCGATTGCTCTAATAGGTAATACAAATCCCGAATGGTGGAATTGACCCATGTAGGCAATCCGGCGGTGATTATTCCCGGGTGGTTGACCAAATACCGATAGACGCCCTGCGACAACCGGCAATAATCCAACGATCGTCTTTAAAAGGGTGGATTTTCCGGAGCCATTCGTACCTATAAGAGCAAATGCTTCGCCTGCCTTCAACTCAAAATTTATATTAGAAACAACAGATTGGCGTGAATATCCGATACTAAGGTTCTCAGCCTTTAAGTAGGCTGTGTTCTCGATCGTAACTGAAGGACGGGTGGAACGTTCAATAGAATTATTAAGGCTATTCATGGATTGCCTCCTCTGACCGATTTATTCGGCGCTGCCGCAAATTCTGCAAAGCAAAAACTATGAAAAATAATGATATTGCCACCAGAATTATTGAAGATCCAGCAGCCAGGTCAAAATGGTAACTGATTAACAAGCCGGAATACATGGATAGAATTCCGAAAAGTATCGCCCAGGCTATCATCGCTTGAATGCGTTTCGCTAGTAATGCCCCAGCGCCGGCAGGCGCGATCAGTAACCCGAACACGAGTAATGTTCCTACAGTTTGGAATGAGACAATGACCGTAATTGCTATCATAAAAAGCATAATGTTGTGATACAGGCGGACCGAGAATCCGGCGACTTCGGCTTGTTCAGGATCGAAGCTGAGCAGAAGAAATGGACGCAAACAAATAAAAGCGATCGCGATTATGATTAGTGTAGCAGCCAGTTGAATCAATATAGACTGCACACTTATGCCCAGAATCTCACCGAAAAGTATTCGAGTAAGATCGCCGCTAAATGAGCTTGACCTTGATACAATTACGACACCAAGCGACAGCATTCCGACGAATAATAGTCCGATCGCAGTATCGGACGACAACCGCGATCTCTGAGTAATAAGAGTGATACCTCCAATCATGAAAGTTGCGCCGATTGCAGCACCAAGGATTCCGGGAAATCCAACCAGAATAGCCAAGGCAATTCCGGGTAAAACGCCGTGTGCAAGCGCATCACCGATAAATGCAAGGCCGCGTAAGATGATAAAAGTCCCTGCGATGGCGCAAGCAATAGATACGAGAATCCCGGCAATAAGTGCCTGTACCATGAAGCTATTAGTTGTGAATGGAGTTAGTATCCAATCCATATTACCCCTATTTTAATGCTGAATTAGAGATTACGGTACAGATATTAATCATAAGCGTGAAATACGAGTTGTCACCTGGTAAAGCATGCGTAGTTAGTTCAACGACTTTTACCTTGGTCTCACTACCAATAGCCTCAGCTACCACCGGTGACGTACCTATTTCTGTGAATATGACTCTGACCTGATTATCTAAGATTGCTTTTTTAAGATCTGCAAGGTCTGCTGCCGACACTTGAGCCTGAGAAGACAGGCTCGGAACAATAACCCCGATGAGTTCAAAATCATAGCGGTCCGCGAAATAACCCATAGATTCATGGCCTGTCACCAGCTTCCGGTTTCCGGGAGATATAGGTGCCAGTGCGTTTACAACTTCAGAGTTTAATTTATCCAGTCGGTTTTCGATGTCTGCTGCCTGTACTCCAACATCAAGGTTAAGGTCGGACTTAAGAGCTGTCGAAAGTGCTGCTACAACACTCTTCATCGATATGGGATCAAACCAGAAATGGGGATCAGGAGCGCCTACTGCACGGTCGAAGTCTCCTGAAGATACTCCTTCGCCGGACTTTACGTAACGGACTGTAATATAATCGGTAGCAGTAAAGAATTTTATGCCTTTATTTTTTGCTTCCTGCAGAGTTTTCTCCATCCCGCCCTCAAGATTAAGCCCGTTTTGAATGATGTAGTCGGCTTTGAAAATTGATGCAATATCTCTGGCTGAAGGCTCCCATTCGTGTGGATCCAATCCATTCGGAACAGATACAATAACATTCGCCATGTCTCCCACCAACTCTCTCACTACTGAACCGAGAATAGAATATGTAACCACGATAGTTTTTTTCTCACTCTTTGGCGGCTGCTGACAGGATACCGTCAAAAAAATGAGGATGGTGAAAAACAAAGCTAGCAGCTTGAATTTCCGTTTTTCCACGATGCTCCTGTTCGGTTTATCTTGTTCATTCAATATTTAACTGCAATCATTCATGAGATGCGTTAAGCAGGTTTAGTCTCCAAACAGCCATGGCAAAGTCCGTAAAACTCAAGTAGATGTCCTTTAATGGCAAATCCACTTTCTTCAGACAGAATCTTCTCTGTTTCAACCAGGCTGCAATTTGTGAAATCTACTACCTTTCCGCATCCAGAGCAGATGAGATGATGATGATGTTCTGTAGGTCTCCTCATCATGTAACTGCGGCAGCCATCCTTCGTATGGACTTTGCATACCAGATCAAGATTACTTAGCAGCTCGAGTGTCCGATAAACGGTAACACGACCGATACTCGGATCTTCTA
>CAYHBE010000304.1:0-2861 GCA_964354765.1 uncultured Dehalococcoidales bacterium
GATTTGTAATCAGTAGGTTGTGGGTTCAATTCCCTCCCGCGGCTCCACCTGGTTCCTGAAGGCCCTGTAGACTGTCTTGAGCGATTTCCGCTTTCCGCCTGGCTCCCCCTCTCCTGCGTAGTGGCAACTGATTCGGGGCCTCAGAGGAGCCAGGAACCATGCCCCAGCCAGCCGCCCGCTTCACCCTGCGCGAAGGCTTCGACGCCTTCCTCGCCGACCGCGAACTGCGCCGCCTCAGCGCCCGCACCCTCGGCTTCTACCGCGAGCGCACGCGCGACTTCCTCGCCCAGTTCGGCCCCCGCGCAACGGTCACCAAAGAGGACCTCCGCGCCTTCCTCCACCGCAACTCCACCCGCACGCGCGCTGCCGACGGCCGCCCCTTGTCCCCGCACACACTTCGGGACACCGCCGTCGCCCTCAAGGTGTTCTTCCGCTTCCTCGCCCAGGAGGGCTACTTGGAGCCGAACCCTGCGGCCGCCATCCCTCTCCCTCGCCTGCCCAAGCGCGAGCCCCAGGTCCTCTCCGAGGAAGAGGTGCAGCGCCTCCTCGCCGTGCCCGACAAGCGCGCCTTCGCCGGCTTCCGCGACTACGCCATGCTGGTCACGATGCTCGACTGCGGCGTGCGCGTCAGCGAACTCCTCGGCCTCACTCTCTCCGACCTCGACCTCGACCGCCAGGAGCTGCTTGTTCGCTCGGGCAAGGGCAACAAGGACCGCGTTGTCTGCTTCGGGCTGTCCTGCCGCCAGACGTTGCGGCTCTACCTGAGCCGCCGCCGCGAGGTGGAATGCCCTGCCCTGTTCGTGAACTCCTTGGGTCAGCCGCTCCGCGTCTCCACCCTTGAGCACGCGCTGCGCCGCTACGCCCGCAAGGCCGGGATACAGCGCGTGACCTGCCACACGCTGCGGCGCACCATGGCCTCCATGTGGGTAGCGCGCGGGGGCGGGGTTTGGGAACTGAGCAAGGTTCTCGGCCACGCCGACCTCACCATGCTCAAGCACTACGTGGGCGTCACCGCCGAGCAACTGCGCGAGGCCCATCGCCGCTTCTCGCCGCTCGACAACATCGCCGCTGCCAGTCCGGCTCGTCGAAGGCTGTGACAGAGCGACCCCCTGCTTGGGCGAACGTCGTGGCCCGGCGACCCCATCATTCTGCCAAGCGCTCAAGCCGGGACACCCCGTTGTCGAACTGCGCATTCATGGCCGCGAGGGCTCCCTTCTCCTCGTCAGCAAGAGACTGGAGGCGGACGATGAGGCCATTGTACCTCTGGAGGGCATCAGTGGATTCAAAGACAATCTGGTTACCTTGCACACTATAGTGGCCGTACTGCCCACGCATCAGTCGGTGCATCTCCTTGCAGCACGAGATGAGCCCTCGTTCCGCTCGCCACAGCCTCTTCAGGGCAGCCAGCGTCTCCGGCGCAGTCTGGTGATAACCCCGAAGCGCCTCTGCTTTTGCCGATTCCGATAAGGGAAGTTCCCGGATGCGCGATTCTTGCGTCTCGACCACGCCTCTCAAGTCTCGCTCATACGATGCCTCCACTTCAGAAAGGCGTTGAAGATGATTCGCCGCATCCGACATCGCGGCTTTCGAGACGAAGGCCTCTGGAGCCACGATGGTGTCAATGCTAAGTGCTGCCACCTTACTCTCGTAAACATGCCTTATCTCTTTGCCCCGCTCCATGTCCGACCTGACGAAGTCCGACAGCACGGCCGCGTCGCCAGGACGGCCCGTCCGTACTGGACTGGAGGGCGGCCGACCCGCGTGCATCTCTCTTGCGCTCCGAGCGAGGTTTGCCAGTTCGTGCTTCGCCTCGCTGACTGCGGCGCGGTCCTCGCTCCACTTCCAGGCGACGAAACCCAGCGCGAGACACGAGAACACGAGGAAGCTCAGCCCGGGCCAGCGCCTCAGGTAAACCGCTCGAAGAACCAGCGCGGCTATCCCGGAGTACACTAGGCCTTCACCAAAGTGGAAGGGACTCCAAACGACACCAGTCAACGACAATACGGTTCCCAAGCCAAACAGCACCCATTTCTGGGAGATGTGAGGGAGGGAGGGGGCCACCGGTGGACTTGGTGAAGGAGTGCCGGGCTGTTCGGCCTGAGACGACGTTCCCTGTATCTCTTCCGGTGCGGCCTCACAACCACTTTCCGTTTGCTGGACCGCCTCAGTAGTCGGGTTGGGGCAACCGCAGCGGGGACACACAGACGCCTCGGTGCTCACCCGAACATGGCATTCGCGGCAAGGCTGCAAAGGCATCTTTGGGTGAACCTCCAGACCCGCCGGGCTTCCTCCGGGCCCCCAGGGAGATACTCGGCGAGCCACCCTCCTGCCCGGTGGTTCTACCTATGTGCAGCGCTATCCTTCCGCCCAGCCTGATATGCCGGGCCTGGTCGCCCGCTTCGGCTGCATGGGCACTGCAAACTCAAGGCCAGTCGCGCAGCACGTCACGAAACCGTCTTCTGGGCGTTCTGAGTCAGAGCGGGGTGACGCCGGTTCCAGCGCCACAGCCAGCCGGTCATGAAGCAGTTGTAGGAGAGAAACCATAGCACGAGGGCGCCAGGCAGACCCTGAAACATCACTAATAGCAGCGGCGGGTTCGCCACCGCCCAGATGCGGCGGGCACGGTGCCAGCGCTGAGGCCACGGACTAAGCCTCTCGCGGAAGTGCTCGCTGACCGCGTAGAGCACCAGTAGCAGCAGGTCGGGGTGGGCCAGGTTGGGCATCCACAGGAAGCTCGCCTGGGTGAAATGGTAGCGATACTCGCGGACGCTGCTGTACGGTGAATACCCGCAGGCGGCGAGAGCGATGTGACCTTGCCCCCTAGGACGAGTCCAGGTAGAGTGTTAGAATGTGGGCCTGGA
>CAYHBE010000305.1:0-2859 GCA_964354765.1 uncultured Dehalococcoidales bacterium
ATAATAAGTATTGAGCACCTCTTCGGGATTATTACTAAGTCAAGAGTCCTAGTACATTTGGGACGATTGATATTAAATTCAACATTGACTTTATTTGAGGTAACAAATAGCCTTCGTACTTTATCCCGTAGACGGAGTTCCTGCTTCAGTTTTATATTGAACAATCGAGACAAAGTGAGTTACAATGACAATGAAGGTAAGAGATAACATAATGACAAAGATAAGAGTCCTCCTCGCCGAAGACCACGCGATTATGCGCGAGGGCGTCCGTGAGTTCATAGGGCGGGAATCGGATATGGAGGTCGTGGGCGAAGCCGGCGACGGCGAAGAAGCTGTGAAGCTGACTGCCCAACTCAAACCCGATGTTATCGTTATGGACATCCGCATGCCCAAACTCAACGGGATTGAAGCTACAAAGCAAATTAAAGCTCAATTTCCGTCGACTGCGATCCTTATCTTGACAGCTTATGACAGCGACCAGTATATTTTCGCTTTACTGGAAGCAGGCGCAGCAGGTTATTTATTAAAGGGTATCCGCACCCACGAACTTATTGATGCCATCCGTGCTGTTTATGCCGGCGAATCCGTCCTCCATCCTGTTATTGCGAGCCGGGTTATCCGGCGTGTTGTGACCCCCACTTCAGGAGAGAACAGAGCTGTAGAACCTCTTAGCGAGCGTGAGATGGAAATCTTGAAAATTGCTGCACGTGGAATCAGTAATAAAGATATTGCCGAACAGCTATTTCTTAGTCCGCGTACCGTCCAGGTCCACCTGGGTAATATTTTCAACAAACTGGGAGTAGCTTCGCGTACTGAAGCTGTTCTCTACGGTTTGAAACGCGGCTGGCTTTCCCTGGAAGACCTGCCATGAATGAGCGTTCCGAAGTCGAAGAATTATTGTTAGCCAGCCCACCGAAAACATCTAATCCTCCACCATTCTGGCTCAATAAACATTTCTGGATAATAATTGGCCTTTTTATTGTCGGAATCTTACTGCACTATCCCCAACAGATCTTGCGCATCAGCTCACACTCGGCGTTAACATTCATCGGATCGCAGGGTTTTTCTGCCGAACGTATCTTTTTCCTCATTCCCATTTTTTATGCCGGTTTTGCATTTGGATTAATAGGCGGCGTCCTGAGCCTGCTATCCAGCGTTATTATAATGCTGCCCAGGGTTACTATCACCTCTTCAGACCGGCCGGATGCAATACTCGATATTGCCGTTATAAGTGTCGTAGGCGTTATGTTGAATTTATGGTTGGAAGGGCACCGCCGTGAAATAGGCCGGCGGGATCAAGCTTTCCAGACACTCGAGGTCGCCAAGCACGAAATCCAGCAATATGTTCAGGCAGTGGAAAATAATGAAAAAGCGCTATCGACTATTAACGCAGTCTGCCTCATAGCATCTCAGTCTCTCGATTTAAAAAATATTTTAGATACTACAGTTGAGCGGGTGCGCGACGCCATGGACCTCGATGTGGCGCTCGCTTTCCTGATAAACGAGCGCACACAAGAGCTTGAATTAATCTCCTACCGGGGCGTATCTGAAGAGTTTATCCAGGGATTGAAAGGGTTGAAGGTAGGAGAAGGTTTCAATGGTACCGTCGCTAAAACCGGTGAGCCGTTACTCGTTTCTAATGCGTCGAGCGACCCGCGCTTGACGAGAGAAGTCGTTAAACAGGAAGGTATCCTGACACAACTTGTTATTCCCTTTAAGTCAAAGGAAAAAGTTGTTGGAACACTCAGTGTTGCCGGCCATTACACACGGGTGTTTAAAGAAGAAGAAATCGACCTTTTAACAACTATCGGACGGCAGATTGGTGTCGCCATTGAAAACTCACGCCTCTACGAGCAGGAACGCCATCATGCGGAAGAACAGGAAGAGCTGCAGGAAATCCTGCGCTACTATTTAAGGCAGGTCACGCGCGCCCAGGAAGAGGAACGGCAGCGTATCGCCCAGGAACTCCATGACGACACTGTACAAGACCTCGTGCTGCTTCTGCATAACATCGACCGGTTTTCTGCCACGTCCGACTTTCTTCCACCACAAGAGATAATCTTTCTCGAGGAATTAAGGCAGCGTATTCATGTAATTTCAGATGAAGTCCGGAGATTCACTCAGGACCTGCGTCCGTCGATACTCGACGATCTGGGCTTGTTACCGGCGCTGGAATGGCTCGCCCAGGATGTAGGCAAGCATTTTGAAATTAAGGTTGATTTTACTTCGGTGGGTAAAGAACGCAGTTTTGATGCAGAGACCAGGTTGACCATATTCCGAATGGTCCAGGAAGCTTTACGAAATGTATGGAAACACTCGGGCGCGAGTGAGGCACAGATTAAAGTAGAATTTTCGAACGACAAAACGACCTTCACGGTGACAGACAACGGCAAAGGTTTTGTAGTGCCGGAGCGTGTGGAAAACCTGGCGCCGGCCGGCAAGCTCGGATTAGTAGGCATGCAGGAGCGGGCTCAGCTTATCGGTGCACGCCTCCAGGTGCAATCGCAGCCTGGTAAAGGTACATCAGTCACGATCGAGTTACCAAACCTCGTGGGATAAAAGCGATAAATTAAAAGTCAAAGTTCTTAAGTCAAAACCAGAAGTTATGCGGTAAAACCTTAACCCGCCCTCACTCATTCTCTCCTGCGGATGACCGATTCGTTTTATCAATAGGGGGGTGTACATTCGACTCGCTTAAGGCTCGCTCCCTCGATTAACCAGGGACAAGTAAGTATGATGCGGCGGCATCAAAATATCAGAAACATAAGGTTGTTAACGTGCGGAGACCCTCTCGCTTTTAGAGATGCGTGAGTCGTTCGGTTTCCCGGAACCGATAGAGAGCTTGCCGCTCTTAAACGA
>CAYHBE010000306.1:0-2859 GCA_964354765.1 uncultured Dehalococcoidales bacterium
ATTACCGCGTCGCCCGACGCAATCGGGTCTCCTCACAATGAAAAATCAGAATACATTTGAACATATTTGAGCACAATCTCTAGTACTATATTCTTAATAGCACACTACAGGCTGGTACCCTTGACAGTCACGCTCAGAAGTGATATTATGGCAATCCACAGAGATGAAGAAACTAATAGACACCTTGACCTCGGGAAAGAGGGGTATGCTAAAGAATTTACGAAACGGTATATTCAAAGACCAGCGAGGGGTCAACGTCGTTGAGTTTCTTCTTATTGCCGCCATCCTGGTGGTCTTAGCTATCCTGGTCATACCCAACATCAACATCTTCCTGGGGACCGACAAGAAAATCGCCGAGGCGAATGTCGAAGCCTTAAATGTCAAAGCGGCGGCGGTCGCTTTTGAAGCCAACGAAGGTAAGTTTCCCGCCGATTCGGAAGGTCTAGTCATTGAAAATTATATTGGAGAACCGCGGGCATACTACACTTTCGATGTCGGTACCGGCAGAATCTTGAATGCAACAGTTGATACCATTGGCCACCTGCCTGCAAACCCATGGTCGGGCATCCGGTGGAACTATAATTCCGGCAGTTGGGTAAAGCAATGATCCCAAAAGACAGCATGAGGATGGAACGGCGGCGCTCGAGCGTTGAAGTTATCGCCGATATCCTGCGGCTCGGTCAGGCAGGCAAGACGGAGATAATGTACAGCGCCAACATGAGCTATTTCCAGTTGCAGAAATATCTCAACTACCTCTTAAAGCTGGGTCTCATCGATAAGGTTGAGGTAGGCAACCCATCGGTTACATATCGCGTCACTGAAAAAGGACTATCCCTGTTAAAGAGCATCGAAGGCGTCCTGGAAATACTGCAATTAACGGAAGTTGAATAATAACTGATCATTCTGTTCATAGATTCAAGGTAGATAGAATCGGAAAGGAGAGTCCCCTTGGCTGACAACAAAATACTGGTGCTTCCTGCAGACCTGGTGGAAAAAATTGATGGTAGCCGTGGGGATGTGAGCCGGGCAGAATTTATCGATGCTTTGATCGATAACCTGGTCAAGGACAAGTCGGAGCATAAAGACACCGTACAATATGCTTCTAGGGAAGAACTTTCCGCGTTCGAGCACGATATGAAACAGCTTCTGAAGAGTTTTCTCGATTTCTTTGTAAGCTACGGGCTGGAACTGGGTGAGAACGGACAACAGATCGAGCTGGACAAATTCACGAGCAAACTTCAGGGACTTCAGAAGGACTTGGGCGGCGAGAGTAAAAGCGGCGGTAAAGCCACGATTAAGTGGAAGAATACCTAAATAGTCGAGTCGACCAATCATTAAACCCCTCCCCAAAACGGAGGGGTTTTTTTATGTCCTTTTATTTTCCGGCCTCACTCCCTGTCCTCTCTCCATAGACAACCCTCTTTCGTCATTCCCGCCCCGGTTTATTGTGTCATTCCAGCCCTACTATAGACTCAGGATAAACCCACGATCTGGAATCCAAAGATTTACTTTTGTCCTGGATTCCCCGCTTGCGCTGGGAATGACAATAAGCCGAAGTGTAAGAGGACTTGCAGACCTCACCACCTGCGGCTCACTAATTGTGAGCCGCTTCCCCCTCTCCGTCGGCTGAGACGGGGATTACGAGGGGGTGAGGTAATTAAGTAGGAGTGTAAGAGGGTGTCAGCCCTCTTAATTAATATTCCTCTTCACCTCTGGGGAAGAGGTAAGGTAATGGGGCAGTGTGTCTGGAAACCTTTGGCACGGACTACTCTTCCCACCCTGAGATTACCGCGTCGTCCACCTGAGGCGGACTCCTGGTAATAGTAGGAGTAAAAGATGGCACTTGCCCTCTTAGGAAACAACCCCTCGTCCTGCTCCCAAGGGCGGGGGTAAGGGAGTCTGTCCTTAAGTGCTGTCGAATGGGATGGGTCGTTGTGAAAAAATCGAGGTGGTTTTAATACAGGGGATCACTTTAGATTGCTTCGTCGCCCCGACGCAATCGGGGCTCGCAAAGACGGACGAAATAAATAACAAATAATTTCCTCAAATCTTTCCACATCAAAATTACCAACCTTTGAAGACTTTCAAACTATTTTGCGTCTATTTGAGCCTACTAGAACAATGTTCTAGTACATAATACCTTCCCAAAGCTAATTCTATCTGAGATAGTGGTTATCTAAGGAAAGATTATGTTGAATAGCAAAATATATGGTAGCGATGATATTACAAACAATTTAAGTAATTTAATTTTAATACAAATAATAACAATATTTGTAAAGACAGAAAACCCGGTCCTACATAAAAGGAGAAACTAGATGAATACTCTTGGCGAATTATTTAAAAATGGTAGTAATGAAGAATTGTGGCAGCGATGTTGTGGATTTATCGACCTGAAACTTGAAGAATTCATGAACGTACAGAACCGTCTTCTCAAAGAGCAGCTCGTACTGCTAAAAAGATGTGAACTGGGTAAGTTTATACTGGGCGGTGCGAATCCCGAAACAGTAGCTGAGTTCAGAGACGAAGTACCTCTCACAACTTATGCCGATTATGCTCCATATCTTACCAAGAGACGGATGGATGTGCTGCCGCGGAAACCGATCTTGTGGCAGTATACTTCCGGAAAGTACGGCGAATATACCTATCGCTGGGCACCGGTGACTGGTCGGCAACTGGAAGAAATCGAACCGTTAATCCTGGCACTGGTTTTGTTCTCCGGCTGCAAACAGCGGGGAGAAGTAGCATTCAAGCAGCACGACAGGGTTTTCTATGGGATGGCACCTCCTCCGTACGCCACAGGTTCGCTGGCGCGGGCTTTTCCCAGTGGTCTATTCGATTTCCTACCACCTATCAATCAAG
>CAYHBE010000307.1:0-2852 GCA_964354765.1 uncultured Dehalococcoidales bacterium
AGTGCAGGATCGCCGCACTCTTGGGCGTCGTGCCGTCTCTCAGTTGGATATGCCCTTCCGTCGGACCGGTAGAGCTCACCATGCGTTCAAATTCGAGGCTGGTATAGACATTGGGGAAACGACCGTACCCGAACTGTGTCATTGGTGTCGGATCGAGTAAATCGTAGCCAGTCGTGACGATTATCGACGCAACATCGACATCGACATATTCATCTTTCATCTGGTGGTCGATGGCTTTGCGTTCGCATACTTTTACGCACTCGAGGCATTCGCAGCATACGCTGCAGTTAAGACAACGTTGGGCTTCTTCAACTGCAGTCTTCTCATCAAATCCAGTTTCGACTTCGGTGAAGCCTTTGCGTTCAGCAGGTGGGAGCGCTGGCATCTTTGCCCTTGCTTTCTTCTGGACGCCTGCCTTATTAATATCCTTGACTCTCTCTCTGGGTTCAGGACGGCCTTCTTTTAGGTCGACTCCCCTGAGATAGCGGTCTATGGATGTAGCGGCTTCTTTACCTGTAGCGATCACGCTGATGACATCGGCCGGACCTGATACTACATCACCACCGGCAAATACGCCATCGATGTTCGTTTGGAGAGTCACGCCGTCCACCTGGAGGGTGCCCAGCCTGGTATATTCTAATTTATCGGGAAGCTTGCTCTTATCCACCGCCTGCCCGATTGCCATGATGACATTATCTAAGCCCATGATATACTCGCTGCCTTCGATGGGAACGGGGCGGCGTCTACCGCTCGCATCCGGTGCACCGAGCTCCATTTTGATATTCTGAACACCTGTAACACGACCATTTTCTGTCAGGACTTTAGTTGGCGCTGCCAGTGTAACCAGCTTGATGCCCTCATGTTCGGTTTCTTCGATTTCTTCTGCAGCGGCAGGCATCTCTGCTCGTGAACGGCGGTAAATAATCGATACCTCTTTTGCGCCCAGCCTAAGGGCGACACGCGCGGCATCCATTGCCGAGTTGCCGCCGCCGACTACTGCCACTCTCTGGCCGATAGCGACCTTTTCACCGCCATTAGCGCGTTTTAAGAATGATAATGCATCGAGTACTCCCGGACTATCTTCGCCGGGGATATTCATCTTAGTACCGGCTCCAGCGCCTGTCGCCAGGTAGACAGCCTGGTAACCTTGGTTGAACAGGTCTTCCAGTTTGTTAACCGGCGAATTTAATTTAATCTCAACCCCCAAGCTCTGGACGCGGCCAATTTCATAATCAACGATTTTCTTCGGCAGTCTGTATTCGGGGATACCATATCGCAGTAAGCCGCCAACGGCTGGAGCAGCCTCGAAAACGGTGACTGGATAACCAAGACGGACAAGGTCGTAGGCACAGGCAATACCTGACGGTCCGGAACCAATAATAGCAACCTTCTGCTGCCTGGTAATGGGCAACGGTTCAACCTTGGGTGGATCTTTAAGTTCGTAATCGGCCATGAACCGCTTCAAGAACCGGATCGAGATCGGTTCGTCAACTTTTCCCCGTTCGCATTCTGTTTCACAAGGGTGAGTACAGACACGACCGCAAACTCCAGCGAACGGCATCGTGCGTCTTAATATCTCAAGGGCTTCCTTGAATTTACCCTGGCTGATCATTGTGACATAAGCACACGCATTTACGCCCGCGGGGCAGGTCACACGGCAGGGAGCTTGACCTCGCTTATCAATGGTAAACACGTTGGGGACAGCTTGGGGAAAAGGTCGGTAAGCTGCCTTTCTTTGAGCCATTCCCAGCTGCCACTCACTCGGTACTGTGACCGGGCATATCTTGGCACATTCTCCACAGGCGGTACAGTTGACAGAGTCGATATATTTCGCTTTCTTACGGAGAGTCGCTTTAAAATTGCCAGCATATCCGGTGACCTTGGTGACTTCAGCATAGGTGACGAGTTCGATATTCTTGTTGGTTCCTACCTGGCTCATTTTGGGGGTGCCGATGCAGGATGCACAGTCCATCGTGGGGAAAGTCTTGTCAAGTTGCATCATGCGACCGCCGACCGTCGGCAGCCTCTCTACGAGATAAACATGATGTTCTGAGTCAGCGATTTCCAGCGCAGCTTGCATACCGGCAATACCAGCGCCGACGACCAGGACAGCGGGTTTATTTAACACATCTTGTGGAACTGATTTCTTAGCCACGATGGGACCTCCTAGGCGGGACTAAAAAAAGCAAACTTCGGCAGTATTGTAGCTGAAATTCGTTTTGGATGCAACGTGCTGCGGATTCTGTAATCGACGTAGTGACTACGAACGCGAGGTATACTTTTAAAAATATGGAATACCTTGATATGCCTGCCTATTACTGCCCGTTTAGCTTCAAATACCATTAGTTTCCCGCAATATATATTCAGATTGCTAACGGGAAAAATCTACAACCCCTCCACATCCCCTCACTATCAATTTTACCTCAAATCGAGGCAGGACTGCCAGTCAGGTCAAAGGAACCCCAATAAGCCTTTTGGCGTAAATATGGGTCGGCGTAAAGCAGATAATACCTAAAAATCAATAATGCGTTATTTTTTCAGATATAAATCAAAGAAATCAGCTATTGTTTCAGTCAACTCGCTTTCGGAAGGAGATATTCTAGATCCAGCAGGAACGGGGCGAAAACCATGCCCGGCAGCTTTAACCGTAATTAGAGTCGCTGGTACGTCTGCAGACTGCAATTTTTCTAAGAGAATTTCGGATTGTTCAAACGGAACAACCGAATCATTATCACCGTGAAGAATAAGGAATGGTGGATCATCGCTCGTAATGTAGGTAATCGGGCTGACCCTTTTTATGTCATCAGAATCGTGTTCAATAGCACCGAAAACATTCTGCAGCCATAATGGAG
>CAYHBE010000308.1:0-2840 GCA_964354765.1 uncultured Dehalococcoidales bacterium
CTGGAAGAGTTTTCGTTTCTGGATATATCGGGTAGAATTGCTCGCAACTTGTTGAAAATGTCTGCGCGTAGCCCTGTCGACCGTTTTCATAAAGGACAATTAATTTGCTCCATTAGCCAGGAGGATCTTGCGAACGTGGTCGGTGCGTCGCGAGTGATGGTAAACAAAATTTTAAATTCTTTTGTTGATCTAGGCTTGATTAGCATGGCGAGAAAAAAGATCACCGTTCTTAATGAATATGAATTAAATAGAATCGGCAATTATAACTGGAATAAATATCCGGGAATTGTTTCATCGAGCACTGGAAACATATAATACGTTGGGTATCTCTTATGACAGGGATTTTGCTGTCAGACTGTTGGACGGATAGAGTGATTGACGTTATGGGAATAGCAACGCTTGCGTTAGCTTTGGATTTTAAGTATTGAGTTTTTGCTGTATTGGGAAAAGAGAAAGCCCCTCATCTTTCGATTCGGGGCTTTTATTTTTTAGGGGTGGGGTAAAGGTGTCTTGATACTGGTTACTTGAAATTTGGTATTTCCCAACTTTGTTGGGTTTAGTACATTCCCTCCATACCGCCGCCGGCTGGCATCTGTGGCATCTTTTCCTTTTCAGGAATATCAGCTACCAATGCTTCAGTTATCAAGACCATGCTGGCAATAGATGCGGCATTTTGTAAAGCAGAACGGACAACCTTGGTCGGATCGATGATACCTTTCTCAATCATGTTGCCGAACTCATCTTTCTCTGCATCGTAGCCGAAGCCTTTCTTGGATTTCTTGACGGCATCGATAATAACCGAACCGTCTTTACCGGCATTGGTTGCAATCCAGCGGATCGGTTCTTCTACCGATTTCCGGATAATATCAACGCCGATTGCTTCGTCGCCTTCGACCTTGATTTTATCGAGAGTTGGTAATGCATTCAGCAAGCCGACACCGCCGCCTGGCAAAATGCCTTCTTCGACTGCAGCGCGGGTAGCAGATAGCGCATCTTCGACGCGGTGTTTCCGTTCTTTTAACTCGACTTCTGTAGCTGCACCGACTTTAATGACCGCGACGCCGCCGGATAACTTGGCCATTCGTTCTTGAAGCTTTTCCCGGTCGAAATCGGATGTGGTCTCTTCAATCTGGGCTTTGATTTGCTTAATTCTAGCCTTGATATCTGCCTCTTTGCCTTTTCCTTCGACGATGGTGGTGTTGTCTTTATCCGAGTTTACGCGGCGGGCGCGTCCTAGGTCTTCCACTGTGACTGAATCCAGTTTACGGCCTACTTCCTCGGAAATTACATTGCCGCCAGTGAGGGTGCCGATATCTTCAAGCATCGCTTTGCGCCGGTCACCGAAGCCCGGAGCTTTGACTGCCAGGACATTCAGTGTCCCGCGTAATTTATTCACAACCAGGGTAGCAAGCGCTTCGCCATCGACTTCTTCAGCGATGATAAGCAAGTTCTTGGAAACCTGGAGGATTTTCTCTAACGCTGGCAGAATATCAGACACGGCAGAAATCTTTTTGTCGGTAATAAGAATATAGGGGTCTTCAATGACCGCTTCCATCTTGTCTGCGTTGGTAATGAAGTACGCGCTGACAAAACCGCGGTCGAACTGCATACCTTCAACGTACTCGGTCTCATATGAGATACCCTTGGATTCCTCGACGGTGATAACGCCGTCTTTGCCGACTTTTTCCATTACCTCAGCAATCAGGTCGCCGATTTTCCGGTCTTTTGCGGTAATTGTTGCCACCTGAGCGATTTGTTCCTTGCCTTTGACTTCTGTTGAAGCCCTCTTAAGCTCGGCGGTAATTGTTTCGACAGCGGTGGCGATACCGCGTTTTAGAGCTTGAGACTCAGCTCCGGCGGCAATATTCTTGAAGCCCTGTGTGATAATGGCATGAGCCAGTACGGTTGACGTAGTTGTACCGTCGCCGCAGGCATCATTTGTCTTGCTGGCGGCTTCTTTAACCATTTGAACACCCATATTTTCAAAAGGATCTGGGAGGTCGATATCTTTTGCGATGGTAACACCATCATCGATGACTGACGGTGCGCCCCATTTCTTATCGAGTGCGACGCAATGTCCCTTGGGACCAAGCGTAACTCGAACGGCCTCTGCCAGGGTATCGACACCCTTTTTCAGAGAATGCCGTGCATCTTCACCAAATATGATCTGTTTTGCCATTTTTATCTCCTGTTAATAATCGAAGTTATTTCTTGACCTTTTTTGCGAGAATATCATCTTCGCGCATAATGATAAGGTCTTCCTCATCAATCTTGATCTCAGAGCCTCCATACTTGGCGTAGATGATAATGTCACCAACCTCGACCTCCATGGGGATACGCTTCCCCTCATCGGTGACTTTGCCAGGACCTACGGCAATTACTTTGCCTTCCTGTGATTTTTCTTTTGCTGTGTCCGGCAGGTAGATACCGCTCTTGGTTTTTTCTTCGGTCTGCATCGGTTTCACAACCAGGCGATTGCCCATCGGTTGTAGTTTAACAGCCATTTTTCTACTCCTCTTTCACCTCACTCAAATTTTAGCAGTCTCTTAATGAGACTGCTAATCAATATAATAACCTAGGAACTATCATTACGCAACTGTAAAGGCAAGCATCCAGGATAATTTACGGGAAAAGAAGGTAATTTATCTTAATAAAATAACTAATGTCTATTCAGAGCAAATTCTAAAAACACAACATTTCATCAATGTGGGTAAAATAATAATAATTTGATTTATATATAAAGAGACACCTTTAGCAACCTACAGGAAAATAAGAAAATTACCAGCCTATTACCAGCTCGACCGCGTGAAGCTCGGCGGGAATTTTGGGAAACTGCCCGG
>CAYHBE010000309.1:0-2832 GCA_964354765.1 uncultured Dehalococcoidales bacterium
CAGGAGAATGTTGTCATGAAAAACATTTTAATTAAAGGTCTGCCAATATTATTTGGGCTTTTATTGATTTTTCCCGTGATAGGCTGCAAGACCGAGACGACAACTGAAACCGAGTTACCGGTCGACGAAATCCCTTTGATGATGGTCAACAAGGCAAAAATCGACCTTGCGCAGCGGTTAAAGATTTTGGAAGACTCAATAGATTTGTTATCGGTGGAAGAAGTCAATTTTTCGGATACGAGCCTTGGTGTACCGGAGTCGGGTAAAGCCTATGCTGAAGTTATCACGCCGGGATACTTAATCAAACTTGAGGTAAACGGCAGCCAGTACCAGTACAACGCCGATCAGGTGGACACGGTAAAGTTGTATACGGCGGAAGGACCAACGGTTCCGGAAGATTTTACGATCCCGGTTGATCCCAAACAGATTGATGACGGTAGACCATGGATGCCAGTGGATTAGACTTAATTCTAATAAGTTGGGAATACTGAAAAGGGGCGATAATTATCGCCCCTTTTCAGTAAAGTGTAATCGGTTTCTACTTAATATGACTGCCGCCTCGATGGTCTATTTCGAAGGTATAATCAGCATAACTGTTGACTCCTTCCACTGCATCATAAGTGACAACCATCACCAATTGAGTATAATTGTCGAACATTTGTCGAATAGAGATCCACGGCGCAACATACCCGCCAGTAAGTATCACTTGAGGCTCGCTATATTGTACCTTTCCCTTGTTAATTTTCTCACCAATAAGTGTTACGGTGTATTCATTTGATATTCCGAGGACTTCATTCAGACTCTTAAAGACCGCTGAAGAAGAACCATCAGAAATGAGAGTATCACCCACATACACATCATCAATGAACCACCCAGCTTCAGTTGTCGCCCAGTCAGTCATATAACAAAAGGCTACAAGTATTTGTTGACCCGCATAGGCGCTCAGGTCGAAACTCATATTGACCCATCCACCGCTGCTTCCGGTCAATCCAGGTAAATTGGCTATGATATTGGGATGAGCGCTAGGGTCGTATTCGAATGTTGTATAGGTATTAGATAGACTGGTCCATGTGTAACCTCCGTCGGTTGAAACCTGGACAAAGCCGAAATCCCACTTTTCCTCGATATCGTAGTTGGTATCGAAGGTGAGCGTGCCTCCTCCAGTTGTATTGAAGATTGCCCAATTGTCTATAAGGTTTCCAGTACCTCCCCAAAGAACGCCACCATCTGATATCCAGGAAAGCGGATTAAATTGATAGCCGTTAAATTTAAGGTTAGCTATTCTTTCATAACCCCAAAGCAAATAGTAATCGGAACCCCAAGGAGGAACACCTGGTGTGGCAAACGCCTCTAGGTTAGGCTTTCCAGGATGACCTATATTAACCTGGAAATTCGGAAAAGCTTCAAAAGAACCTTTTATGTACATTGCGGTAGAAAAATCATGATAAACACTGGCGAAAGACTCTTCCTCACCAGAAGTTAGCAACGTATCATCCACGCCGGAGATACCATTAAGAGGATTATGGAAAAGATCTTTGATAAAATCTTGAGTGTATTGCTCCCAGAGATAAATCTGGAATAGTCCAGCCTGACCATAATCTGTAAGGATTTCAAGGTCTCCCTGGTCGCCCCAGACGGTTAACGAATTTTCAGGTCTGGCAGCTGCTGCATCAATGTGCCCTTGAAGAGCAGGAGTGTATCCGCACAAAATCTCAGCAAATTCTGCCATACCCTCATTAATGAAGTTTTCCTCATCCGAGTCATAATCATCATGCAATAGGTGCTGCCATTCGTGGGCAACCACGCCTTCATATAAATACGGACGAGTACCATCTGGACCTAAGCGATTCGCCCAATCATAGGCATCAATAGAAATAATGTTTCGATCGAAATAATATTCTAACGTCGTTGAATAAAAACCAGCGATATAAACAGGATACGTTGAGTCATAATAGTTCTCGTCCCCGATATTACTGACTAGGATAATACGCTTGCCAGATACGTCAGTATAGTAATCGGATGGAAAACCGAAAATGTCGTCAGCCACAGCTTCACTTCCGTCATGCAAATCTGGGGAGCCGAAAAATGAAGTTTCTTTAGGTATTATATTATTGTCAAACTCAGCAAGTAAGTAGCTTATTTGTTCAGAGGTGACTACTGGAATAGGACGAGGATCAGAGGAATTTCCCCACCCCAGTCGTGGGCTACCATTTGCGTTGCATCGAATCCATAACTGAGACCCAGCGCTTTCACCAAAGAGACCAAACCTCGAAAAATAATATCCGGAAGTGTCATCCAACCATATAAAATATTTTATGATCGATGCATTCCCCAGAGCTGTTTGGGACGAAACCGTTGGCGCATTATCGTCAGGTGTAAAATTCACATGGTCTGATATACCCCACTCCCTGATTTTAGGGCCAACATCCATCGGAGCATAATCAATCTGTTTCGCGGCAGAACTGACCGGCAGCGCCACACCCAGCATCATGGAAACAAGAATCATTACAAATAATAATCGCCAAAATAGTTTTTTCAAAATTGACCTCCTATACTGTGTTTGTTAAATTTGTCATTTTTCCCAACTAAAGCGTAAAAAACCTGAATAATAAACCTCCTCTCATTAGTTCTTATGTAATCTACACAAATAAGAAACCGACCTGTTTAACAGGTCGGTTTCACTATTGGCTCGCCGCCACCCAAGTGACCAAGTACAGATAACGGTTCAACGCCCCCTGGTTAAACGAAAATTAACTCAAGTTATTCCCACAACCTATCGAGCTTGTCTCAAAAATACTATAAAAATGTATTAAAATTCGAGTGTGTAAGAGA
>CAYHBE010000310.1:0-2830 GCA_964354765.1 uncultured Dehalococcoidales bacterium
TGCCAGGACTGCCAGAACTGGGAAATCTCAATGGCCACAGAGGTGGTTTCCGTATCAAGAGAGATCGCCCCGGAACAGGTTATTCAATTGACCGAGCAAAATAAATGCCAGGGTATTGCGTGGACATACAACGAACCCTCCATGTGGTTCGAATACACACTAGATTGTGCAAAACTGGCAAAGAAGGAAAATCTATATACCGTATACGTTACAAACGGGTATCTGTCTGGCGAAGCGCTGGAACAAATTGGTCCCTATCTCGATGCCTGGCGGGTTGATGTCAAAGGTTTTACTGACCGGGTTTACAAGGACCTGGCAAAAATTTCTAACTGGCGTGGTATCCTCGATATTGCCGAACGTGTAAAAAGAAAATGGAACATGCATGTCGAAGTTGTAACTAATATTATACCTACGGTGAACGACGATGACGCTCAATTGGAAGGAATCGCCGGCTGGATATTCGATCGACTCGGAGACATGACCCCATGGCATGTGACTCGCTTCCATCCTAACTATAACGTAACCAATCTACCGGCGACTCCTGTTTCAACCCTCGAGAAAGCTGTACGAATAGGTCGAAAAGCCGGATTGAAATTTGTGTATATAGGTAATGTTTACGGGCATCCAAGTGAGACTACTAATTGCCCAGGCTGTAGCAAGCCGGTCGTGGAACGCCTGGGCTATGAGACGCAAATTGTTGGGCTCAAAGGATCTTGTTGCCAGTATTGCGGTGCCGACCTCAACTTTAGAATAGCAGAGAAGGGAGGTCGAAAATGAAAAGAGAACCGGTTGTCGCTGGGAGTTTTTACCCCAGTAATGCAAAAGAGCTAAAAGCTTTAATAAAAACGATGGTTGATGAGAAAGCTGAAAAACATGATGCCATCGGATACTACGCACCCCATGCAGGATTCGTTTACTCGGGACCCGTCGTAGGCGCGGTAGTATCCCAGATCAATCCAGCAGATACCTATGTTATTGTGGGGCCAAGTCATACCGGGATGGGACCACCCTTCAGCATCATGACAGAGGGAATATGGAAAACACCTTTCGGCGAAGTCCCTATAGATTCGGTGATTGCAAATCAGGTATTAAACAACTCGACCTATTTAAAAGAAGATATACAGGCTCATCTAAGCGAACATGCGATAGAAGTACAATTACCATTCATCCAATATTTTGATGATAATTTCAAGATTGTACCGATTGTTTTACAGGATGCCTCGGCTACCGTTTATAACAGCATTGGGAAATCAATTGCCAGGGTAGTCAAAGAGTCCAGGAAGAAGATAATGATTGTCGCATCTGGTGATATGACACATTACGAATCCCAGAAGTCGGCTCGTTCGAAAGATATGCAGGCGATAGAGTCAATGCTCCAGCTTAACGCCGAAGAGTTGCTGTCCCGCGTGCGTGAGATCAATATCACGATGTGCGGTTACGCGCCAGCAGCTGTACTCATTTTTGCAGCGAAGGAGCTCGGTGCTGTTAAAACGGAACTGGTGAAATACCAGACCAGCGGGGATACGACCGGCGATTTTTCGAGCGTAGTCGGTTATGCTGGGATTATTTTTACGGCTAGACATGAGTCGTCGTTAGTCAAATTGGCACGGGAAACGGTTGAAAGCTACGTTAGACAGGGCACCGTCCCAGCGGCTAAACATATCACTTCAGAAATGAAAGGGCAGGCAGGAGTATTCGTTTCAATTCATAAAGGTGATGAACTACGTGGGTGTATCGGGACAATCGGACCGACAGAAGAAAATATTGCCGCTGAAATTATACAAAATGCAGTCAGCGCCGCAACAAGAGATCCGCGTTTTCCACCGGTATTGCCATCAGAACTCCCCGAATTGAACTACAAAGTGGATGTCTTGACTGAACCGGAACCTATTCAAGGCACTTACCAACTCGATCCTAAAAAATACGGTGTTATAGTCGAAGCGGGGTGGCGGAGGGGTCTGCTTCTGCCCGACCTTGAAGGTGTGGACTCGATAGAATATCAAATTGAGATTTGTAGAGCTAAGGCTGGCATAGGACATAACGAACCTGTTAAGTTGTACAGGTTTGAAGTTAAAAGGTACTCATAAATTAATAATTTTCTTTTGTTTTACAAATTGATTATGATTTCTGGCTAGATATTATTAACGTCAAAATGACAGGAAAGGGAGAGATCATGCTTAAAGACTTGGTACTGAAGTGCCGCAGCTACAGGCGTTATTTTGAAGAAGAGACAATAGATATTGACGTACTCCGGGATTTAATCGATCTGGCGCGGAATACAGCTTCAGCCACGAACCGCCAGCCTCTGAAGTATATACTTTCGAGTTCAAGAGAAAGAAATGCCCAGATATTTTCCTGCTTGCACTGGGCAGCGATGCTCAGAAATTGGCCTGGACCGGCCGCGGGAGAGCGCCCCTCCGCCTATATCATCGTTTTGGGTGATAAGGAAGTGTTACCATCTTTTGGGGTAGACCATGGTATTGCCGCACAAACAATTCTACTCGGGGCGGTTGAAAAGGGTCTCGGAGGCTGTATGCTGGCAGCCATTGAGCGAGATGAACTACGGAAATTATTAGGAATTCTACCAAAATTTGAAATACTGCTGGTTATCGCATTAGGAAAACCTAAAGAGAAAGTTGTTCTTGACGAACTACAGCCTGGCGCCGACAGTATTTACTGGCGAGACAAAGACGATGTCCACCACGTGCCCAAACGCCGTCTGGTAGATGTTATTATTGTTGAATACCAGGGGGCGTAATCGTCCGGATCTAGATAACAGGCGAATATTTACCGATTATTATTAAAAGGAAACTATGCCATCTAGAGGAAG
>CAYHBE010000311.1:0-2827 GCA_964354765.1 uncultured Dehalococcoidales bacterium
TAAGCTGGAGTTTTTTAATCCTTGCAGCAGTGTCAAAGACCGCATCGGTGTAGCCATGATAGATGCCGGAGAACGGGCTGGTAAGATCAATAAAGACACCGTAATCATTGAACCGACAAGCGGCAATACGGGAATTGGTCTCGCTTTTGCGTGTGCAGCAAGGGGTTATAAGCTAGTAATTACCATGCCCGACACAATGTCGCTCGAGCGGAGGGCGCTCCTTCAATTTTTCGGGGCATCGGTGATTCTGACGCCGGGTAAGGAAGGAATGCCCGGGGCGGTACAAAAAGCGGAAGAACTGGCAGGAAATACACCAAATTCTTTTGTACCGCAGCAATTTGCAAATCCCGCCAATGCTGAGATTCACCGAAAAACCACCGCCGAGGAAATTTGGCGGGATACGGATGGCAAAGCCGATTTTATTGTTGCGGGTGTTGGAACGGGTGGTACAATTACCGGCGTAGCAGAGATGATTAAGAATAGAAAGCCTGGTTTCAAAGCTGTGGCGGTTGAACCCGCGTCATCTCCTGTGTTATCCGGTGGTGAAAGGGGTCCGCACAAAATCCAGGGAATCGGGGCGGGCTTTGTGCCTGATATCCTCCGTCTTGATTTAGTCGACGAGATCATCAAGGTTACCGATGACAATGCAAAAATTACGGCTCGAAGGCTGGCTAGAGAAGAAGGGATACTTGCCGGTATCTCTTCCGGCGCGGCGACATGGGGAGCTTTACAGGTTGCTGCACGACCGGAAAATAAAGGAAAACTAATTGTGGTAATCATTCCCGATACAGGAGAACGGTATTTAAGCTCCTGGCTGTTCCAGGAATAATACCTGTAAAAGAGGGAAATATGTTTGGGAAGATGCGAGAAGACTTTAGAACAGTCTTTGCCAGGGATCCTGCTGCCAGGAGTTTTCTGGAAGTATTAATTTGTTATCCGGGGCTGCATGCGATCTGGAGCCATAGATTTACGCATTTTCTATGGAATCATCATCTCAAATTGATTGGCAGAATCTGTTCACACTGCGCGCGCTTCTTCACCGGAATCGAAATTCATCCCGGCGCTAAAATTGGAAGACGGTTTTTCATCGATCACGGCATGGGAGTTGTGATCGGGGAGACGGCTGAAATCGGCGATGACGTCCTCATGTACCAGGGAGTCGTATTGGGCGGCACAAGCCTGGAAAAAAATAAACGGCACCCGACTATCGGCAACCGCGTAGTAATTGGAGCGGCGGCAATTATTCTTGGTCCGATCGTAATTGGAGACGGAGCGCGTGTCGGAGCTAATTCGGTCGTTGTCAATCCTGTGCCGCCCGAGGTAACGGTGGTTGGTGTTCCGGGTAAAGTTGTGGAAGACCGCCGGGAAACCATCTTTAATCTTGAACATGGAAAGCTCCCCGATCCTTTGATCGAAGCGTTAAAACCGATTTTTGATTGCCAGGAAAAGATTGAAGAGCGACTGCGGCAATTGGAAAACTATTTAAAATCACCAAAATAACTTTCGTTTTCTTGTATTGATTGTAAGCAAATTATGAAAGAACCGGGTTATAAACCAAGGTTTTATCGTTTTTGGAGCCAGGACAACGACCTGGTTTCTTTTAACGTCATCGTAAAGGAAACCGATCTTTTTATCAGGGCACGGCGAAACTTGAGGAACAAAGCGCTGGATGTAGTCATCAAGCAGCGTGCTTTGTTAGAGGCATACATAGAACGGCATCCCGGATTTGTCACGGCGCTTGAACCTTTTACGGTAGGCATTGATGCGCCGTTCATAGTAAAAGAAATGGCGGACGCTTCTGCCAAAGTCGGTGTCGGTCCGATGGCAGCGGTGGCTGGAGCAATTGCTGAATCCGTTGGGAAAGAACTGCTCAAGTATTCCTCTGAGATAATAGTCGAAAATGGTGGAGATATTTTCCTGCGTCTAAAACAGACAAAGCGCATTGGCATCTATGCCGGTAACTCACCGCTATCTGGGAAACTGGCTTTGGAAATTAAACCTCAAGACACTCCATCAGGTGTGTGCACATCGTCGGGAACGGTTGGGCATTCATTGAGTTTTGGAAAAGCAGATGCGGCGATTGTTCTGTCACCGTCGGCTGCGCTGGCAGATGCCGCCGCAACAGCGGTTGGCAACCTGGTGAAAACCGCAGAAGATATGCCTCGGGCGATTGAATTTGTCCGGGAAGTCGAAGGTATTACCGGGATAGCTATAATTATCGGGGATAAAATGGCAGCCTGGGGTAAGATTAATCTGGTACGGTACGAATCACCAGCATAGAGCACTAAAGCTCAAACGGGAGACCTTGTTGGGATGAAAATAGCGGTTGCGATGAGCGGTGGGGTTGACTCCTCGGTCACTGCCGCTCTGCTGAAAAAAGAGGGTTATGTTGTAACCGGTATAACTATGCTTGTCGTACCGGAGGATGAAGCCAGGGGTACCCTTGCTTCTGAGACGGCGTCGCAAGTTGCGGAGGCATTGGGAATAGAGCATCATGTCTTAGATCTACGCGCCATCTTCGCCGATCAAATCATCTCAAAATTTTGCGAGCAATACAGCCTCGGGATGACCCCCAATCCCTGTGTGCAGTGCAACAAATACATCAAGTTCGGCGTTCTTTACGAGAAAGCGAGGGAATTGGGCGCTGAAATGCTGGCAACAGGTCATTACGCGCGGATCGAAAAGCGGGAAACGGACGGCAGGTTTCTATTATTAAAAGGGATCGACCGACGCCGCGACCAATCTTATTTCCTTTATGGCCTGACACAGGAACAATTGGGCCATACATTTTTTCCGATCGGAAATCTAACGAAAAAAACTGTCAAGG
>CAYHBE010000312.1:0-2818 GCA_964354765.1 uncultured Dehalococcoidales bacterium
TTCCGGGATATGTTGGGCAGAGATTTCGCGATGGCTGGCAAGATCTCTGTCATGAATGTTTTGGGGCTGGCGGGCCTGCTGTTGCTTGTGGGGATTATAGCGGGCAGCTATCCAGCTTTTTACCTGGCTTCCTTGCCGGCGGTCAAGACCATCAAAGCTACAGATGGCCAGGGAAGGCGCAAGGCGACCTTTCGAAACGCCCTCATCATATTCCAGTTTACCGCGACGGTCACCCTGATGGTCAGCGCCGTCTTGATCCATCATCAGATCAAATTCGTGCAGAATAAGAATCCGGGATTCGATAAAGAGAACTTGATTGTTGTGCCGCTGCTACACGAGGAGGTTCAGCTCAAGGCGGATCTTCTAAAGACCGAGCTGTCGCGGCTTCAAGGTGTGGCCTGCATCTCAGCTTCCTCCGAGGTGCCGATCAACGGCTTCACCAGCAATGGCTATTTCCCGGAAGAATACACGTCGCCGGTGATGTTCAAGGTCGTGGACGTGGATCAGGATTTCCTGAAGACATTTAAGATAGATCTTGTCCGGGGACGAAATTTTTCATTGGAACAGCAAACTGATGAGGAGGCCTATCTGATCAATGAATCTCTGGCCTCTTTGTTGGGATGGGACAACCCCATCGGGAAAATCATCCGCCGGAATGGAGATCATCCCATTATCGGGGTTGTCAAAAACTTCAACTATGCTTCGCTCCACAGTCCCGTGGAACCACTGATTCTGACGAATCATCCCTGGCAGGATCGTTTTGCCAATCTGACCATCAGGATAGAAACTTCGGATGTCCCAATAACCCTGGCTTCCATGCAGGAGACCTGGAAGCGCATCACGCCCGGCGTTCCTTTCGAATATTGGTTCCTGAGCGAGGGTTATTCGTATCTCTACACGGATGAGAGACATTTTAACATGATTATATCCTACTTTTCCGGCGTGGCGCTCCTCATCGGATTATTTGGGCTTTATAGCCTGACGGCTTTCTCCGTCGAAAATCGCACCAAGGAGATCGGCATTCGCAAGGTGCTCGGTGCCACGGTAGCGAATCTGGTGAGCTTGATCTTCAAGGAATTCGCGGTGCTCCTGATGATCTCCTGCGCCATCGCCGCACCCATCGCTTACGCGATTATGAGCCGCTGGTTGCAGCATTTTGCTTACCGCATCGAGATTAATCTCCTGATTTTCTTAATCGTTGCCACCCTGACGCTGGTCATGGCTGCGGCAACCGTCAGCTATCATGCGATCAAAGCCGCCCTGGCGAATCCCGTGAAATCGCTCAGATATGAATAGGCATGGAAGATGGTTAGGAACTACATCATTAGCGCGTTTCGAAATCTGAAAAATACCAGGCTCTTCTCCCTCATCAATGGGCTGGGGCTCGCTATTGGGATGGCCGCCTGCCTGTTGATCCTGTACTACATCAGGTTCGAAAAGAGCTATGACCGATTCCACGAGAACGGTGATCGGATCTACCGGTTACGCTATGAACGCACCGACTCACAAGGTCAGGCGGTGCGATTTGCCTCCTGCTGTCCGCCGGCGGCTCTGCGCATTCGCGAGACCTTTCCGGAGGTGGAAAAAATCGGGCGAATTTACCGCTATCGCGCCGTGATTTCACAGGGCGACGTCAAGTTTTTGGAAGACAGAATATACTTCGCCGATCCGGACTTCTTTGAAGTCCTCCATTTCAACTTCATCAAAGGAAATCCGGTCGAAGCTCTGAAAGAACCCAATCGGGCCCTCATTTCGCAGACGATGGCCCGCAAGTATTTTGGAGACGGGGATCCGATCGGAAAGACCCTCAGCGCCAACAAACGGACGGACTATCAGGTGGCCGGCATCTTTGAGGATATTCCCGCCAATTCCCATCTCAAGTTTGATATTATGCTGCCCTTTGATAATCTAGTTGTTTTGGTGGGTCCGGACGTCACGGAGTCCTGGGGCGAGACCGGCGCTTACACTTATTTGCGGTTAAAACCGCAGACGGACATGGAGGCATTCAAGACGAAGCTGGCTCAATTGGTGGAGAAGGATTTCGGTGAAGCTCTTCAATATTACAAGCTTACCTGCGAACTGATTCCGCAGCCGCTGTTGGACATTCATCTGACTTCGCACTACATGCAAGAGTACGAAGCCAACGGCGACCGATCTGCGGTGAACTTTTTGCTGATGATCGCTCTTTTTATCATGGTGATGGCCTGGGTGAATTACATCAATCTCTCCACGGCCCGATCCCTGACGCGAGCCAGAGAGGTTGGGCTGCGCAAGGCCGTGGGAGCTTCCCGCAGGCAGCTCATCGCGCAATTTTTCTGCGAAACCGTGCTGATCAATCTCATCGCCGTATTCATCACGATCATTCTGGTCGAGCTGTCTTTCCCCTTGTTCAAGCAACTGACCGGCGTGCAGCTGATCGGCTTGAGCCAGGCGATGGACCAGTGGGCCAAGGCAGTCTATGAAGCCTCGGTGGCCGATGTCGGTACCGCATTGTCTGCGGAGCGCACCGCGCTGGAGGCCTACCTGGAGGAGGGAACCTGGCCATGAGCCAACTGCCAGGCAGGATAATCTTCTTCCAGGGCAAGTTGCTGGGCTTCGTGTCCGGAGGCATAGACGACAGCACGCGCAAGAACACTATCGACACGTTCACGTTCGCGGCGTCCATATCGTCCAGCGATGTCGGAGACCTGGCTGCCTCCAAGTACACCCATTCCGGCACATCCTCGGCCACGCACGGCTACGTGCACGGCGGCAACGTGTCCAGAGGGCAGATCAACGTCATCGAGCGGTTCACCTTCTTCTCCGCCGCAAATGCCGC
>CAYHBE010000313.1:0-2816 GCA_964354765.1 uncultured Dehalococcoidales bacterium
AATATTCATCACCGTTGATATGGCAATGTCCGCCGTACAGGGCTGGCAGTAGTCGCATCGACGGCAAAATTTAGCCCCTAGCTCGGTGATCATCTTCTTCATCTCGGTTTGCTCACGCCGGGTAAGCTTCCAAGGTTTGTCCAGCAAACCCGCAATTTCCTCAATTTCCCACGTCTTTTCGATACCAACCAGCGGCACTACATCGGGGTACTGAAGTAAATATTTGAACGCAACCGGCACGTTGTCAAGCATCCCACCGGCGAGCGGCTTCATCGCAATCAAGGCAACGTCGCGCTCGCGGCACAATGGCAGCAAGTCAGTCGCTGGTTCGGCGGTGACAAAGTTGAATGGGAACATGATTGTCTCGAACCGATCGGTCTTTACAGCTTCCTTTGCCGTGTCCATCGAGTGTGAAGTAATACCCATGTGCTTGATGACGCCTTCTTTCATCGCTTTCTGAACGACAGAAATTGGGCCGTCAGCCTTGAGTACCATCTCCAGGTTTTTTGAATCATTTACACCGTGAAACTGATAAAGGTCGATGTAGTCTGTGCCCAATTGTTTGAGGCTGTTGGCAAGATGAGCCTCCACTCCTTCTTTTGTGCGCGCTCCTGATTTCGTGGCGATAATCAGGTCTTTACGGTTTCTATCTGAAATCGCTTTACCTATTCGCCTTTCGCTGGTAGTGTAGGCATTGGCAGTGTCGATATAAGTTATACCCAGGTCGAGGCATTTCTTGACCACCGCGACCGCATCGTTATCATTCAAACGTTGTATCGGAATACCTCCAAATCCAATGCGGGAAACCATCAAATTAGTTCTGCCCAGTCTCATTTTTTCCATTGTTTGCTCCTTATTAACGCACTCGGCAATAACTTTACTTGCCTGCTTCAGAAATGTCAAAAAAGAAAAGGGACTCGCAAAGAGTCCCCTGTGATAAAACCTGAACCTGGTTAAAATTTACCAGTCTGAAGGTACTTAGCCATCGACCGCCCGAGAGCCGCGGCACTCGTCATGCCTCTCTCGTCATTTTTAACGGTCCCTTTTTCTCCGCCGAATCCAACAGCATTACCCACGACGACCATACGGTGCCCGGTGAAAAAGCTGTTCAGCGTTGAAATCGCCTCTGAGCTTCCGTTCCTACCGACCGCGACGAGTGCTCCGGCTGCTTTATTTCGCAGCGGGCGTTGGGGAGAATATACGAAAGAAAAGGTACGGTCGATTAACGCCTTTGTTTGAGCAGCAACGTTCCAGAAATAGACCGGTGTGCCGATAAGAATGCCGTCTGCCTGCCACATTTTTTTAGTGAGTTCCTGCATGTCATCTTGTATGTGACATTCGCCTTTCGTGCGGCAGGCATAACACCCATCACATGGATTTATTGTCTTCCCAGAGAGACTATAAAACTCGACTTCCGCACCGCTTACCTGAGCTGCATCTAGCGCGGTGTGTACTAGAATCTCCGTGTTGCCACTTTTACGCGGACTGCATGAAATACCCAATATTTTCATCGTTAGCCTTTACACCAGCGGAGCTAAGCTTTTTCCAGGATGACACGAGCGTCAACAGCAACTGCGCCGTCCTTATATGCAAATACAGGATTAAGATCAAGTTCCTTGATTTCAGGTGTTTTTTCGATGAATTCAGATACTTTGAGCAGCATGTTCTCCAGGTTTTCAACGTCTACAGGTTCAGAACCGCGGTAACCCTGGAGCAGCGGAAAACCTTTAATTTCCCGGATCATTTCTTTAGCATCGCGCTTTACCAACGGAACGATGCGGAAAGAAACATCTTTGAGAATTTCAACGAGGACGCCGCCGAGACCGAACATGAGTACCGGTCCAAACTGAGCGTCCTTGGACATACCTATAATGACCTCAACACCGGGGCGCGCCATCGACTGCACCGAAACACCCTCGATTTTTGCGTTGGGGAAGGCAGCTTTAATCGACTTCATGATATCATCGTAAGCTTTACCTACTTGTGCCGCAGTTTTCAGTCCCAGCTTTACACCACCGGCGTCGCTCTTGTGAACCACGTCCGCAGAGGCGATTTTCATTACTACGGGTAAGCCAATTTCTTTAGCGATGGCAACCGCCTCTGTTTTCGATTTTGCGAGCCTCGTATCAACGACATTGATGCCCGCATTCTTTAAAAGCTGTTTGGCTTCTATTTCAGTGAGCATGGTCTTGCCCTCTTTGCGTGCCGACTCAATTATGCTATCAGCCATTCAGAGTATCCTCCAACTTCAATTCACTAAAAACCTAGTTTAACAAATCTTACCATCAAGTGCAAAGTCAAGTCCAACCTCTTGGACACATCCTCTCACAAAATACCAAATTCCATCCTCTATTTCAATAATTAGTGGAAGGGCACTGCGAAATGATACCCTGCTTCAAATAGAATTACCTCATACATAATTACGGTTAGAAACTTTATATAATACTAGATTTGGATGTCCTGCCAGTGACCACTATATATTAATCTGCATATTAATCTGCTCGAACTTGATTCGTAGGACCTTCTTTGTTTTTTCCGTGACCCTAAATATTTCGTTAATACGGTAGCCAACTATCCAAACCACCTGCTCTCCCGAACAGACGATGGGTATCCTGTCTCGCCAATTTTTGGGTACTCTGGCATCGATCATAAATTGTCCAACCTTTTTTTCTTCTTTCATGCCGAGCGGCTGGAAGTGGTCGCCAGGTCTGCGTGTTCGTACCCGTAACTCTTCCTTGATTAAGTCGGCGTCAAAGTAAGCAGCATACTTATCGTTCGAAATATTAGAAGGCAATTCAACCAGACTCGCATTGATT
>CAYHBE010000314.1:0-2815 GCA_964354765.1 uncultured Dehalococcoidales bacterium
GGGGAGGTCGTAGATCATGTTCCCCGTGAATCGGTGAGTTGGGATATCTGCCCAAACTGCGCGTTCGCGCTTTCGGTCGTAGGCATTCTCCGGGCTTTGACCGAAATCGAGGTCGCCGATATCCCGGGCCAGCGAGTAGGAGAACTGGTAGTGCAGACCCCGGGCCATGCGCCGCTCCACGGCGAGCGTGAGCGCATGATACTGGTGGCCGGCGCCGTTGGTCAAATATCCGATGCCGGGGTACTTCGGAAACAGGCGCGGCTTGTCAATATACGCGCGGGTGTCCGGAACCGGCTGGTTGATGTTGTAGCTCCACAACCCCTGCCGGGTGTTCGTGCCGATGTAGGAGATGCGGAAGCCCGTGTCCCAGCGCTGGTGCTCGATCGTGAAGTTGTACTGCATGCTATAGGGGCGACGGAGCTCAGGGTTGACGGCCGACGGTATAGAGACCGTCGCGGGTCCGGTTGTGCTGGCCGGGAAAACCCGCGGAAAGACGACGGTTGGCGCACCGGCTGGGTTCGTGTAGCCAGGTTCGTTGATGAGGAAGGGGAGGTCACCGGCACTGGCGCCGCGGGGAACCATGTCCAGAAAGATCCCGTAACCGGCGCGGAAGACCGTGCGATTACCCCACGGGCGGTAGGCGATGCCGATGCGGGGCGCCAGGTCGTGTGTCGGGTGGATCAGGGTACTCCCGGGCAGCCCGGCGTCCTTGGCCTCGATCACCTCAACGTAACCCCGGGGCATGAGCGGGCTGACCTTCCCCAGGGACCCGTCGGGCACCACGATCTTTCCCGTGCCGATCTCAAACACGGCCTGCCGGCCAGCCGTCTCCGTGAAGCTCGTCGTGTACTCGTGGCGCACCCCCAGGTTAAGGGTCAGTTTGGGGGTGACCTTGAAGTCGTCGCTGAGGAAAGAAGACGCTTGCCACCAGTGGAGCCTGTAACCGATGGGGGGATACGCACGGCTCATGGTAGTGGGAATTCCCAGCAGGAAGTCGGCATAGGGATATCCCGTGAAGCGGTTCGAGAAGTTTACGTTACCGAACAGGTTGCCGTCCGCCGCCTTGTGCGCGGTAAAGTGGGGGCTGACAATGATTCCGGCTCTCACGCTGTGCCGGCCGTGAAACCAGCTAACCAGGTCCTGGAAGGTGTAGTTGAAGTCGCGGGCGCCCGGCTGACGCCAGACGTAACTGCTGCCGGGGTCGATCGCGGTGATCCCCAACCCGCTAAAGTTCACCTTTAGGACTCCCGGGATATCCGGCAGGTTGTCGACCAATCCCGTGATCCCCAGCTCCTGTGCGATCTGCTTGCCCATTAGGGGAGGGATGATCGGGTTGTTGTTGAAGGTGAGTCCGGAGCGAAACTCGTTCACCAGGTTTGATCGAGGGTTATAAGTAAAGGAAAGGTTGGCATTCCGGGTGTCGCGTTGCTGGTAGTTCTGCCCGATGGTGGGCAAGTTGCCCAACCATCTTCGGCTGAGGCTTCTGCTCCGGGTCCACCGTCCGAACACGAATGCCTTGTCGGAGAACCGGTGGTCCACGCGCGCGGTCATATATGTGGTGGGATTATTTTGCCGGCTCTTCGACTCGCGGTAGTTCTGGCTGGTAAACACCGTGGGGTCCCCATAGTTCGGCAGGGGCCAGAAGCGCTCCTGGATGCGTTGCGAGACCGGGCTGATCTGCGAAGCGGGAATCCGGTTACCGGGAAAAGGAGCGCGGGTGAGATCGCGCACCACCACACCCGGAGCCAGCGCCGAAAAGTCGCCGGCCCGCCAGGCGGCCAGCGGAACCGTGGGGTTCAGCAGGTCCTGGCTGGCGCTGAGGAGTGAGGCCTCATAGGAGTAGAAGAAGAAGCTCTTGTTCCGGCCGTCGTAAACCCTGGGGAGAAGCACCGGGCCGCCCACGGTGAAGCCCAGGTTGTGAGAGATGCCCGTCGCGCGCTGGAGTGCGAAGGGGTTGCGGGCCCTGAACCAGGGCGTCGAATAGTAATCGAAAAGGCTCCCCCGGATCCGGTTCGTCCCCGATTTCGAGATGACCGTCACCTGGCCGATGGCGCCGTATTCGGCCCCGTTGTTCGCCATGTCGGTGCGGACCTCTTGGATGCTCTCGATGTAGCTGACCAGGGGAGTGATCTGGCTTCCGTCAAAAGCGGTACTGATGCTGACGCCGTCGATGCCGAGGTCCCCCTGGTTGCCCCGGCTTCCCGCGAAGCGCCGGTACGAAAGGCCATAGCCCGCGCCGAGCACGTTCGGGGATAACGCCAGGTACGCGTACAGACTGCGGCTGTTCAGCGGCAGAATCTTCAGAAGCTGCGCGTCCTTGGCGTCGCTGATGCGGGCTGTTTCGGTTTCGATCAGCGTGGCGCCCGCGGAGACCTCGATGGTGGCCTCCACGGCGCTCACCTCCAGCGTGACATCCACCCGGCGGTAGTCCCGCGCGCGGAGCATTACGTTCTGCGCCACGAATTCCTTGAAGCCCGCGCCCTGTGCCCGGAGGGTGTACTCGCCTTCCTTCAGTTGGGCCAGTGTGTACACGCCGACGTCATTGGATTGCGCGGTGGTCTTTATGTTGCTTTCGATGTGCGTGGCGGTGACCGTGACCGAGGGCACGACGGCCCCGGTGGGGTCGGTCACCGTACCTGTGATAGTGGCGAACGTCGTCTGTGCCGGTAGCCATGGGATGAGCAGTATCGCCCCAGCCAGCACAGCCCAAGAGCCTCTTGCGATCCGAAGTGGCATGCGAATCCTTTCAACAACGGAGCCTCTCCGGAGGATCCGCTCTGGCTTCCGTGCTCCCGAACGGGCCGGTTGTGCGCCG
>CAYHBE010000315.1:0-2807 GCA_964354765.1 uncultured Dehalococcoidales bacterium
TGCAGGGCCTGGACGTGCATGAAGAGAAAGACCGTGAGCATAAGGGCCGTGATCCTCTGCAGGAGCCAGGCCCAGAGCCCGCGCTTGGTTTGCATAAAACCTCCGCTCATTAGGTCAATTATTCGATAAAGACGCCAAGATTATACACCAAAAAGAAGTCCTGATGCAAGAGTACACCTCACTAATCTACCCCAAATGATGGGCCTTTTTCAAGTCAATAGGCGTAAGCAGGGCCGAAAACGATACGTTAAGGCCCCGATAAACAGCATCGGGGTCTCGCTTCGCTCCGAGGGGATATCCGAAAAAGCTCCGAAATCCGGAAGTGGTTTCCGACCACTTCACGACCACTTCACGCCCACTTCACGCCCTCCCCACCCCATTCCCTCAAAAAATAACCAAAGATTTCTTAAAAAAGGCAAAAGTATGCCATTTTGACATAGTATGTAGCAAATCCTACACCACCAAAAAGGCGGCCTCCAGGCCGCCTAATGATTTTTTTAATATTTAAAAGAAGCAGAGCACCAATGGCTTATTTTGTTTATACTGAATCAAAATTTACGTAGCTTTTTTAGTTCATTCCCAAAAAGAATGTCATGAAGCTTATAAGAAGGGACAACAGCAGAGATACCAATGTTGGAAACGGAAAAAGGAATTTTTGATGTTTCAACAACCTGTATGGGTTGAGGCTGCCCGAAAAACCCCAAAATGACACCAGCGAGTTTAAAAATAGGAGTAGCACCAATAATGGTAGTACCAGGCGGGCCGACTGGTTCAAAATAAAAGAAAACAGGGGAACCACTATTACCACCGAAAGAGCTTGTTTCTATCAGATAGAGGTCCATTTTTTGATCAGACCATTGAATTTTTTCATTCGTTAGTAAAGCTACCCGACCAAACCTAACTATTGGATAATTACGTAAAACGCCTTGATAAGGAAGGAATAACCCCGTAAAAAATACTTCAGCCCCTTCTTGAATCTTTAAACTATCAAAAGCAGCTTTTGAAGTAATAAAATCCTCAGGCATTATTTGAAAATCATAGATAACAGGATTAGGAAGTGCAGGAATAACAGCCAGCTCAACAGACTTATCATTATGGAGAAAGACATCCCTATCTTTCCCTTTCAAAATAAGAGGGATTTCAATGGTTTCAACACCGCCCACTCTTTTATTAAGGCGTATAGCCACTTTCGGGAAAAAAGCCTTGGTTGTATCCTGAAGGACATGTTTCGCAGTAACAAGATAAACCGAAGAATAAGAAGGATTTTTAGGGTTTTTAACGCCGACAAAAAACCCTGTACCATTGGGGATTAAGTTATCACTTTTACCTGATAAATACTTATCTGAAACATAAATGAAAGTAACAACCTTTTTAACCTCAGCCGGAAACGGAGGTAACGCCGACAATTTACAAGCAATTAACATCGTTAGAGTAACTAAGGATAAAACAAATCGGCTCATTATTTTTAACTCCTTTTAATTTTTTCTTTTACTTATATTAGATTGAAGTTTTTTTATCTCGCTTAATACTAAAATGATTATTTTAACACCATTACAGCAAAGTAAAGAAATTAAATTAAACCCCTAATCAACGTTCACCACATGGAGGATTTGTCAAAGTCCTTATCCTTTGTTCTATTTCCTTTCTCCCCGGCTGTTGCAGATTAGGAGTGTAGGTTGCTGAATATAAAATCGAGCCTGAACAATTTCGAGCCCAGCAACTTTTCCTATCATGGGTGGTTACTCGGTTATTTACGTCAGCGGCTTCGCCAACATCAAGTACTGACCAATTATCCCCAACCCTACACCAAATCACGTAGACACCAGATCTAGACTGTAATGAATCAGGAGAGGAAAAAGCACCCTCAAATTGGTAACCCCATCTCTCAAAACTCATTAAATCCTCCTTTCTTATACATAAACAAATTGCCGGGCCTCCCCCAGGGCCTCGGCGCGAGACCCAAAGGGTCCTGCCAATCAATGCGTGCATTATACACCCAAGCCGGGAGGGAAGTCAAGGGGGGAACCAGAAAAGGCGCTATCGGCTATCAGCTTTTGGCTTTTGGCAACGACCAGAACAAGACACTGGATTCCGGATCGGGGTCCGGAATGACGGCTTGAACCCTCCTCTGAGCCCTGCCACTATCTTCCGACATTTACCTTCCTTTACGTCATTTTATATATACCTATATACAAAACAACAATTCACCTGTAAAAAGTGGGTTACGAAGATACGATTATTCTTAAATCCCTGAAAATCAACCCCTTAAAAAAGCCTTGTACCACGTAAGTCCAGTTTCCGCACTTGACAAAATTCCGAATCCCTGCTATATAATGGAGGAAAAGAGGATAAACGGATAATTGAAAATTGAAAAATTAGCATTTTAAATTGCAAATTGAAAACCAAAGACACTGGATTCCCGCCTCCGCGGGAATGACGACAACACAAGGAGCAGAAACCGATGACCTAACGGCAAAGCGCAAGGCTCAGCAGTCCATCCCGATCAAGATCGGGATTTCGCAAGGCTCAACAGTCTGCAGATAACCTGCCTGAAAAACTGCATCACGTTCTTCTCTGTTCAGCGTTAAACTCTTAAACCAATAAACCAACAAGAGATCCTGAAACGAGTTCAGGATGACGGGCGGCTTTGCGCCCAAAGGAATGGCAACGGCGAGATTGCTTCGTCGCTCCCGCGCCTCGCAATGACGCCTGAAAAAACAAGGAGGAAGGCAGGATGCAGAATAACAGCAAGGCCAGGGCAGGAAGGACCCAGGTCCTCACCTTCTCGGACCTCGGGGAGAGCGTGG
>CAYHBE010000316.1:0-2804 GCA_964354765.1 uncultured Dehalococcoidales bacterium
TTCTGTGTCAAGAAATTACTCTGCTTGATCTGGATAAATTGGGATTCCGGTTAGCCCCAGCCCACCCAATATGCCTTCACCCATCGACATCCCGTGGAAATAAACATGCCCGAAATATGCGGCTTGAATCTGCGGATAGGTGAGACCTGCATCTTTCAATGCTTCCAGTACTGCACGTCCTGCCATCGATTCAATGGAACGCTCCGGAAACCTGCCGAACGGGTGTAAACCGATACCCGCAACAACTACTTCCCTTGCTGGTTTGACGCCCATTTTTTCACCTCCTGAGCTGCTGGCTGCCACTTGTGAACAATGAGTTCATTACCTTCGGCATCCTGTCCTCCGACTCTCATCACCAGTCTCATTTTCATGCCGACTTTTACCGCTTCTTTAGGACAGTCGATAATCTCGGTGGTTACTTCAACTCCCTCGGGAAGCTCAACTGAACCGAGAATGTAAGGCACATCACCTTTCCATCCGGGCGGCGGCACGTAAATGACCGTGTACGTCTGTAAAATTCCCTCGGTTCCAAATTCCACCGCATCAAATTCCTGGGACGAGCAGTTCAGGCAGAAAACAGGATTACCCATCAGGTATTCGTGGCAATTGCGGCAACGCTTGCCGATAAATACCCCCTTTATACCGTCCTCAGAAAGCTTGAGAGTCCGCATAACTGGAATACGCTTTTGCGATTTAGCTTTTTCTTGTTCTGCCATATCGTTTTCGTACCTCTCTTATGGTTAATTTACCTACTAATTGTATTTTTTAACAACCTTACCCGGGTGAAGGACATTATCATATCTGCGGTAGACGGCACTTAGCAAGTTCTTTACCCTGAATTTATGCCAGGGATCAATGGTTGATACGGAATCGAATTGAAGAAATCCGGTGCCAGAATAAGCTTCGATGGTCGTACTTTCAGGCGGGACCTCGATTAGTTCGGCAAGGGATGGGGCAGAACTGCCGTCCGGGTTTGGTATGACCCTGAGAGATATTCCGGGAATTTTTGCTGTTTCAACAATTTTTAAAGGTCTTTCTGGTCTGACTACGCCGGTACAGATTCGATTTCCTCTTGGTCTTTCCATGGTTCCGATGATAAGGTCTCCCTCTTTTTCGAGGGTGATATGTGCAAATTTTTTGGGATAACCCCAGATTTCTCTACCTGCCGCAAACGGTATATCAGAATGGACTACAATATGTGGAATATAGAACATGGGTTTTCCCTTGAACGTACAACTCACACCCAATATAGCCTCATCATAAGGGCCCAATGTGCTAAAGGGATATTTGATTATCAAAACCGTTGCAATTGCAGGACCGGCGATTTCAAGTCCCTCGGGGAGAATGTCTAATACGGCGTCTTCATCAGTCTCGTATGTGAAAGATATAGCCTCTACGTTTTTGTAGTATATCGGCGGTTTACTATACAGCGGAGCATCTACCGGCATGTTGGTACTAAATTTATCTTTTGTTAGCCGCCCTTTTCCTGCCATAGCTAGCTCCTTAATTTAATTGTTATTCCCGCCTAATCATATCACGCTTTTCGGTTGAGCAGGTCATCATACTGGTCGAGTTTTATTGAAATATTAAGCCAGCCTCCGCGCGACCATTCGATAACCCCCGTTGGCCTGGTTGTCGGTGGGGTAAAACGCACCCGTGTCTCGTTGTCGATCATCGTAGCTTTGAAAGCAGCTGAACTCATCCCCAACTCTGTCAAACGCGCCCATTTATTCGGTTTCAATGGCCAGTCAGGCGGCTCTGGGATATGAATTGTCTTCCAGGTCATGTAATGTTTCATCCCGGGTAATTGTTTACCTTCACGAGTGTGATGACCCAGGTACCAGTCTTCACCATCTGCCCAGGAAACACCCGGCGCATACCGCAGACAGTAGCTGTCTATAAAAATTTCCTCGTTTTCATCGACCTGTGGTCGGCTTTTAGGCCACAAAAGCGGCAGTGTTATATATTTATAATGTTGCGGCGGAGCATCTCTCAACAGGTTGAACTCAGGCTCTTCATTCAGAAACATGCATTCGAACTCTCTAAAACCGGGCACTCCCTTTTGGGCAGGTTGCCAGAGTTCAGGATGGCTCATTACTGTCTGGACTCCAACTTTCTCGTTTTCGAAACAGAGTTCCGTCCGTCTCATAAATTGATTGAAAGGTGTCGGCAGACCATTACTCGGAAAAGGAAGACCAACATCGACCTGCTTCCAAGATCGGTAGCGAACGATGTCGGGTAATCTTTTCACCTGGGGGACATGTTTTTCGAAGTACCATGTCTCTCCTTCTTTTTCAGAAATGCCTTCGGCGTAGTTGAATAGATGAACAAAACGTATCATATAATCCCTCCTACGCCCCATTTGCCAGTAACTTTAAAAATATGCATCACATTGGTTGAGTGACTGACAGACCAGCATCTACTGAAATCGTTTGCCCGGTGACGAACTCGGATAAATCGGAGGCAAAAAATAAGGCGGCGTGAGCACAAGCATCCGGAGGTAATAACGAGTTGCTTAACGGCATATTGTTTTGAATATTTTTTAACCGTTCGGGAAATGCCCAGACATAGCGCATCATCTCGGTCATTATCCCTCCTGGCGCTATTGCATTGACACGGATGTGATGTTTCGCCAGGTCGCTGGCAAGTCCCTCAGTGAGCCAGACTATTCCTCTTTTAGAAATATTGTATGGAGACATTAAGGACCGTCCCCTGGAAAACGCCATAATCGAAGAAATGTTAATGATACTACCCTTTTTCCGCTCTATCATCACAGCCTTTCCCTTTTCGATTCCGAGAATCTC
>CAYHBE010000317.1:0-2792 GCA_964354765.1 uncultured Dehalococcoidales bacterium
AATTCTGCCCCTGCCAGTGGCATAGGCACTTTGAATACCATCTTCGCCAAGAATCACGCCGCCTGTCGGGAAATCAGGACCTTTTATAAACTCCAATAAAGCGTCAGCCGGTGCATTAGGATTGTCGATCAAGTATACAAGTGCATCACACACTTCTCCGAGGTTATGAGGGGGGATATTGGTTGCCATACCAACGGCAATGCCGGAGCTCCCGTTCACGAGTAAATTTGGCAGGCGAGCTGGAAGCACCAGTGGTTCTTTAAGACTGTCATCGAAGTTCGGTGTGAAATCAACTGTATCCTTGTCGATATCAGCCAGCATTTGTTCCGTGATGCGAGCAAGGCGGGCTTCAGTGTAACGCATTGCGGCAGGCGGGTCGTCATCGATCGAACCGAAATTCCCTTGGCCGTCGACAAGCGGATAGCGCATCGAAAAGTCCTGCGCCATGCGCACCATAGCATCGTAAATCGGACCATCGCCGTGAGGATGGTATTTACCCATCACCTCACCGACGATACGGGCGCTTTTCCTGTACGGAGTATTGTTGCTGACCCCCATTTCGGACATTGCATAAAGGATACGCCGGTGCACCGGTTTCAATCCGTCTCGCACATCCGGGAGGGCTCGGGCAACTATAACACTCATTGCGTAATCCAGGTAGGAACTACGCATTGTTTCTTCAATCGTGACTGGTTGTATCTTGCCGGTTACCATAGAATACTTTTACTCCGTATCATCATCAAAATCATTTTCAACCGGTTCTTCTGGTAGAACTTCTGATTCTTCGCCGCCGACGACTGTATAACCTGTTTCCCCGAGTAGTGATTCTTCCTGCTCAATCTCGCGGCGGATAACACGGTCGCTGATATCTGTCCTGGCGCCTTCCACACCGCGGGTTGAGAAAGATAGCTGTCCCATCTGGTTGGGATGCTGAAAAGTCTCCCTGATGATCACAGATACAGCCTTGTCCGTAGAGCGCACAATGGCGGCAGAGTATTTATTCCCGCCTTTCATCAACCGGATGAGTCGTTGTCCGTGTCTTGAATCCACAAGCCCGAGATATCCCCCGCGAGGATTCTCGACCACCAGATTATTTCCCTTAACTTTGAGGTTGACGACATCGCCAGCGACAACACGTGCCAGGACGTCGGCAGAGGCGGGGTCGACAAGCTGGACAACCCCTGCCTTCCCGATTTCTTCGATAAAGACCTGCGGCTCGAGTTTATGCACGATCGGCTGCTTCGAGCCCCGGTTCTTTTTTAATACTGAAAGGCGCTGCAGGTTCTTTTGGGCAATTGCATTATAAGAGTCTACCTCGATAGTGCGTTTATAGGCAGCCTCAGCCTTCGCGTACTCGCCAAGCTCCATATGAGCCCTGCCAAGCCGGTTTAAAGCTTCTAAATCGTTCGCGAATATATCAATGATACTTTGATTGACAGCAATCGCTTCGCGCCACTGCCCGTTAAGAGCCAGCGAAATTGCTTCCCGACTATTAAGTCTCCGAATTCTCGATTGTTCTTCTTCTTGATACGTCATCCCTGCCGCTCTCCGTATCCCACAAAATGTTGACACATATTAGCCTACTTTAATGTAAACGTCAATCGTTTACAAATCGAAATTCGAAGTTCCAAATCCGAAACAATAATCAATTGCCCAAATGCCGAATTTCCTATGGTAATTTAGATCATAGTGCTTAGTATTTCGGATTTTCTTTAACCTAATTCTACTTCAAATGCCTTGTGAAGGGCACGGACTGCGTCCTTCACCTTTGCCTCTTCTACAATACACGTAATCCTGATTTCGGATGTGCTTATAAGCTCTATATTCACCTTTTCAGAACTCAACGTTTCGAACATCTTGGCTGCAAATCCCGGAGTGTTCTGCATACCCGTGCCGACAATACTGACCTTGCCTAATTTTGCATCACTTACTACATCCCTGGCGCGGATTTTTTTGGCTACCGGCTTGATAACCTTAAGAGCATCCTGCATCTGGTCACGGGTAACGGTAAAAGTAAGGTCGGTTATCTTATCTATACTGGCGTTCTGAACGATAGTATCGACGCTGATCCCGGCTTTTGCAAGCGGTACAAAAATCGAAGCGGCGACTCCTGGTTTGTCCGGCACCCCGACAACTGTGATCTTGGCAACGTCCATATCAAAAGCCACGCTTTTAACTTTGTTCCTGTTCTCCATTGAGACGCCTCCGTGAATTAAAGTACCGGGATTATTATTAAAACTGGATGCTACCAGGATAGGAATACTATAGAGCTCCGCGAGTTCGATGGCACGCGGCTGCATGACCTTATTGCCATAGGTCGCGAGTTCCATCATTTCGTCATATCCGATTTCTTCCAGGCGTTTCGCTTCCGGGACAACACGCGGGTCGGCAGTATAAATTCCGTCGGTATCTGTATAACGGGCACAGTGCTTGGCACCCAGGGCTGCCGCCAAAGCCACGGCTGAGATATCGGATGCCCCCCTCCCCAATGTTGTTACATCCATCTGTTCGGTGGTGCCCTGGAAACCAGCAACGATTACGACCTGCTTTTTCTCTAATTCTTCCTCGATACGCATGGTATCGACTTTAACTACTCGTGCGCGGCGGAAGTTCGAATCCGTTCTGATTCCAGCTTGAGCGCCGCTGAGGCTGATCGCCGGGTAACCCATTTCGTGTAATGCCATCGTTAACAGGGCACTGGAAACCAGCTCCCCAGTAGATACCAGGACATCCATTTCGCGGGGGTGAGGTTTCGAAGTAATCTGGCCGGCTAGCTTGATAAGATCATCAGT
>CAYHBE010000318.1:0-2780 GCA_964354765.1 uncultured Dehalococcoidales bacterium
TATATTTGTATAAAATACAGATTTTATGATTAAATTTGACCGTTATAGATTTATCTACCCCCCTCGCCCAGAGAACGCAATTCCGACGACTGAGATAAATACCTATGACAATGCTACAATGGTAGCACAGCCCAAACTTAATGGCTCAAACTGCGTAATATTCACAAATGGTGAAGATGTTCGTATTATGAATCGTCATAATCAACCACTCACTAATTTTCAAATCACCAAAGAAGAGATTATATCTAACTTGTATAAGTCTAAAAATGGACAATGGCAGGTAATGAATGGTGAGTACTTAAATAAAAGTAAGAAAGACGAGAAAAATCAAACATTTAATCACAAACTTGCCATATTTGACATTCTAACATTCGAATCTGACTATCTTGTTGGTAAAACATTTGGTGAGCGTATAATTCTATTAGATGAACTATATGGTAAAGTAGAGTGTGAAAAAGAATATCTTTACAAGATTTCAGATAATATCTACCGTATGAAAAGCTACGAAGGTGAGTTTAAAACTCTATATGATAGATTATCACCTATTGATATGATCGAAGGTCTTGTGATGAAAAGAAAGAATGCCAAATTAGAATTAGGTGTATCTGAGAAGAATAATACTAAATCGCAAATAAAAGTAAGAAAACCCACTAAAAACTATAAATTTTAAAATGAAACACTTAAATCGCTTTAATGATATGGAAAGTCCACTTACAAATACACCAATAGAGAGAAAAGTTAGACGATTGCAAATTGCCGTTGTCGCATTAGGAATACTATTCGTATTATCCATCTGTGTATCAATTTACAGTGCAATGCAAATCAGAATGGTGACTAATAATCTACCAAGCTATAGAGAGATTAAAGAAGATATTAAAACATTAAATAGTATTTATTGTGTGTCTAAGGTAGAAGTACCAAAAGCTTATAACTATACTAAAGAGAAGGCTAATGTAGCCAAAGAGAAAATTAATGTAGCTTATGAGTATAGTAAAGATAAAACTAATAGCATAATTAGCTACTTCAAGGAAAAGAAGAAATAATGAATATTCAGAACATCAAAAAGCTATACATCAATGGTGACCTACGAATACTAGGTTCTAAAAATTTATATGCTATTTGGAATGGTTGGATTTACGCGATATTCATCAATGTTAAGTTCTTAAAAGAAATGAAAAAGCCTTCTTTCTTAATAGCTAAACCAAAGCCGAAATATAGAAAACCCGTTAATAGAAAGTAATATGTGTAGAAAACCTTGTAAAGAATGTCCGTGGGTAACTAAATCTCAGCATAGTGAGAAGTGGCCCTCTTATGTCGATACAGTTGTTAAAGCTGGTCTATTGGAAGATCGTAAACATCGCTGTCATATGATTAGTAATGATACTTGGGCAAAACCAACATCAGATAATGTTTGTATTGGTTCAATTATAAATAATTAACGTCTTTCCTTATACTCTCCCAATAAGTATTCAGTATCACCTACTTTGATGCTGGTTGACATATCAGCAAAATACAACACTTTAAACATTTTTTCGGTTGACGTCCATCGTTCTTCCACAAGATCTGTCACCAAATTGGGCCAATTTACCGCACCATCAAATACCCAAGAATCACCTCTTGTGCACATCTCAGTTATTAGCTCACTGTTCGATTGTATCTCCGCCTCCAAAAATGGTATTACTCTATCCCTTGTCAAATTAACGATGTTATTCATTGCACTGCTGCGTCTTTCTACGAATGTATAGATATTCGCTATATATTCAGATAATTTTGAACTATCATCTAAATTCAACGAGCCAAACCTGGCTATTAATCTCTCTCTATCTTCTTCATCATATGTTTTCATAATAGATTCATATGATTCCTTTAATATCGGTTTTAGATTGTTTGCACAATCATTGGATATAGCATTGAAATATTTTATAGCATTAGGTGATTCGGGATGCTTTAAATCTCCAATAAGTTTATCAACGACTTGTTTAAGTACTTTTTGTGGTAATGTTTTGGGTATATAATTAGCAAAATTGATATCATATTCTTCTGAATTTTCATAGTAGTAGTTTCTAACATCTATCTCCATTTGTTTGGTGGATTTAACAACCCAAGTTGATATCGCATTATCTAGTGATTCCATATCAGTCTGGTTAGTATAGATATCAATTAATGTAGCCCCTCTTCTTCTGAGTAGACCAATTGGAGAACCGACATAATCAGACAATACTCTAAACACACCATTATCTACTGCTTCATAGAATCCACCGGTATAGTTTAGGTGATAGTACATCTTCTCTTTACCACTTAGTTTTTGTCTTAATATACCATCAGTCATATCTAAGAAACACAATGTATCTAGGTATGGATAAGAAGGGAAATTAAACTTTTTTAAGTTAACCTCAACTAACTTATGTTCATTACCAGATCTATCAATAATTGTTTTATTTTCAGTACTTTGATATCTTCTGAATATGTAGTTTTTATCTTTGGCCCAGTTGATAAATTTATCAATAATTTCATCTGATGCGTAGTAAATTCTATCAACGAATTTTTGATTGTGTCCACCATAATACGAATCGCCTAGATTCCATAAAATAGCACGACCTGATATTTTATTATCACCTTCGGTCTTATAGATTAATAGTGATACTGATTCTGGATTTTCACAATAGATATCTAAAATACCTTCAGCATCAAGCATACAAGAAGATGCAAGTGTTCCTTTTAGATTACAATTGTTTGAACTATAGTATCTTTTAATATCGTTACCCGTTATTATTTCAAAT
>CAYHBE010000319.1:0-2777 GCA_964354765.1 uncultured Dehalococcoidales bacterium
CGCAAGATATACCAAGAACGTGAGATGGAACCTGAGATGACTGGAGAAGATTGGATTCCAAAGGATAAGAAATGTCTCTAGGATGTGCAGTATGCCGTATACGCCAGAACTAAAGGCGCTTATCAAAGTGGTAGAACAGACTCGCTCGGAACGTGTTGCTTTAAAGAAACGCGGTGGCGAGTTTCAAATGATGTCTCTCGACGAACGGGAGCGGATGCTGGCTTACCATCCTGACTATAAAGAAGAAGGCAGACGCGCGCTTAGAGTCGGTCCGAGTAAGGGATACCGCGTTGCGTACGAATTTGCTGATATCCTGGAAGCCTGGAGTCGTGTAAATCCGGAGCAGGTTGATTTATCTTGTCTGGATATGGAGACTGATGTGCTGGTTATCGGCGGCGGGGGAGCGGGCACCTCCGCAGCTTTGTTAGCTGCGCAGCAGGGAGCAAACGTAATTATCGCTACTAAACTGCGACATGGTGATGCAAACACTATGATGGCGGAAGGCGGCATCCAGGCGGCTACTAAAATCGAGAAAGATTCGCCGTATTATCATTACCTGGATGCGATGGGAGGCGGTCATTTTAAAGGTGATCCCGATCTAATACACACACTTGCTACACAAGCACCGTCAGTAATTCAATGGCTTGAAGAGATGGGGATGATGTTCGATAAATTCCCTGATGGCCGGATGAAGAGCATTCACGGCGGCGGTACCAGTCGCAAACGGATGCTCTCTGCCGGTGACATTACCGGTGCCGAAATTATGCGTACGATTCGGGACGAAGCACGGAACCATTCAAATATTAACGTCGTTGAATTCTCGCCAGTCGTTGAGCTGATTCTGAACGAACACGGACAATGTGCCGGAGCGCTACTGTATAACCTGGAAACTGAAGAGTATTTCGTTATTAAAGCGAAAGCCACTATTTTAGCAACCGGCGGCTGCGGTAGGCTGCATGTCCAGGGATTCATGACGACCAATCATTACGGTGCCACAGCTGATGGACTTGTGCTTGGATACAGGGCTGGCGTGCCCGTCACTCTTTTGCATACCGTCCAGTATCATCCCACCGGTGCCGTTTATCCAGAGCAGGCGGAAGGTCTGCTTATTACGGAAAAGTTCCGTGGGGCAGGGGCTAACCTGGTCAATATAAAGGGATTGCAGTTCGTTAACGAACGAGAGCCGAGGGACATCGAATCTTCATGCTGTATCAGGGAATGCCTGGAACGCGGACTAGGAGTGCTTACGCCTACAGGCAAAACCGGCGTGTGGCTGGACTCGCCGATGATTGACATGCTTTCAGGGGAAGGTACCGTGCAGCGTGAATTCCCCGGCAAATATATATTATTTAAACGGTATGGTATCGAAATCGATAAAGAACCGATGCTGATTTTCCCCACACTTCATTACCAGAATGGAGGATTGAAAATTACAGCCGACTGTCGTACAAACGTACCTGGCCTATTTGGAGCAGGAGAGGTGACAGGCGGAGTACACGGCGAAAACCGCTTGATGGGGAACTCGCTATTAGATGTGCTGGTATTCGGTAGAATTGCAGGAGAAAATGCAGCCAAATATATAAAAGGGGAAGCCAGAGACGGGAAGCTAACCCTGGAGCATGTAGCTTCATTCCACAAACAACTTGAGGCAGTGGGTGTCCCCAGGGACAGGGTTTCGCCAATGCTTTTACCGGATTATACTGATCCTGAAGTAAAAAAGCGTCAGCTAACAAGCCATTATTTGGGAACTCTAAGATAATACAGACTTTTATCGACCTGCGGTCACTACGGAGTTGTGCCACCTAGATTTTGAATTTCCTGCTTGGCTTTTTCTATTAATTCCTGGTCATCACTCAGGCGAACAAAAGTATTATAGTTGGCAATTGCCTCATCTTTTTTATCGAGCGCTTTAAAAGCATAAGCTCGGTGAAAATATGCTTGCGAGAGGGACTGGTTCAACTCAATGGCTTCTGTACAGTCGGCGACCGCACGCTCGAACTCACCAAGGCTTAGATAAGCATAAGCCCGGTTGATGTATGCCTCTGCGACATTCTTCCCCATGCTAATAGCCGAATTGCTATCCTGTATGGCTGATTGGTAATCGCGTTTCGCATTATAAGCGTAAGCACGGTTGATGTAAGCGAGAGCCAGGTTAGGATCCAATGTAAGCGCTTTAGTACAATCAGCAATTACCTGGTCAAAATTTTCAAGGCTTGCATAAACGGCAGCTCGATTTACATATAGCTTTGCGTTCATCGGCTCCATGTTGATCGCGTCTGTATAGGCTTCGATTGCTTGATAGTAAGCCCCGGCTTGCGATAGTTTATACGCGTGCTGAAAATACCATTCAGCGCTTCCCTCTGGCGGACCTGAACAGGCATTCAATAATACGCCGGATGCCGTTAAAACAACTATGATGAAAGAAAAAAATAGTCTTTTCAAATTATCTTTACCCTGGTTATTATGACAGGCGCTTTCTGAATATCAGGAAATAAAGCGCAACCACAATTACAATTATACCAGCAATTACACCGCCGATTATCCAGCCTGAAGAAGACGACTGTTTTTCAATAAATACGGCGGTTATATCTTTATCTGTTGTAACAACTAAAATAAAAGGATTTGAAGTGACGTGCAGATTGGTCCCTGACCACTCTTTGAAGGCAAATCCGGGAGATGGTTTTGCTGTTACCGTGATCTGCGTTCCGAATGCGTATCCGTCTTGTGGTTCGAGCGGTTTTAAGCTTATCTCGCCTCCACCTGCCGGCGCTATCGAT
>CAYHBE010000320.1:0-2775 GCA_964354765.1 uncultured Dehalococcoidales bacterium
CCAAGGAGCACAGCCGGTAAAATAAACTGTCCTAAATTCGTCCACGCGTCCTCACTAAACCTGGTATAACTCATTGGCGGCGACCATCCCCACCAGATAGAAGGAAAAACCATTATCATCCTTCCGAGCCAGAAAGATGGCACAGAAAGAGCTAAGATGGCAAAGCTACGGCCTAGAAAGTCGCCAATACTATCCTGGCGGACCGCTGAGTAAATACCAATAGGAATAGCAATTATTTGGGCGATGATGAAAGCCATTAATCCCAACTCAAATGTGATTGGCATTCTAGCTCCGATCTCGTCCTTTAATTCTAGATTTGTCCATAGCGACTTTCCAAAATTACCTTGGAACATATCAGCAATCCACTTTCCATACTGGACAGGAATCGATTGATCTAATCCCAACATGTGTCTTAATGCCTCAACATCGATTTGGGAACCGATGCCCCCTCCCATTGGGCGCTGTGCCACCATCTGGTCAATTACCTTACCGGGAATGAGTCGGACAGTCAGAAAGACGAGTATGCTCACAAGGATCAATGTGGGGATGATCAGCAATAATCTCCTGATTAAATAGGTTCGCACCGCTTACCTCCGATGCTAGTTCTAATAATTTTTATCAATATAAAACCGCCAAAACGGCGATCATACATTCACTCATCGTGGAGATAACAAGGGCTCACTCATTCGCTAACGATTGTCGTGAGAGTAGGCTAACACAAGATTTTTATGATGTCAAGTGCTAATATATTGTACCGTCAATTTTTTTTTAAGAAATTGTTTAAAATTGCTATTCCCTCAGGAACTTGAAAAAACCTAGGTAGTAAAAATAAATAAAATAGTATTCGCATGAAAACAAAATTAATAAAAATGGAGGAATTTTATGCCTTACTTCGAGCATGGTAATTTAAAAATGTATTATGAGGATATCGGCAAAGGTGAAGCTATAATTACTAACCATGGCTTAAGTGAAGACTGCAATTATTGGAGCGAGACCGGGATTACAGGTAAATTAGCCTCCCGTTACCGGGTAGTCTCGATAGATATGCGCGCACATGGACGAACTGTGGTCAAGAACGAGCCGTTCGGTTATGATGCTGATACTATGGCAGCAGACTTTAATGCCCTGGCTGACCACTTGGGGATCGGCAAATTCCACCTCCTGAGCCATGCGACCGGCGGTATGGTAGCGGTCCGATTCGGTATGAAGCATTCAAATCGACTTATAAGCCTGATGCTGACAGATACCGGCTCTGAGACTCGACCGCAAATGTATAACCCTCAAGGACAGCCGGATGACGAAGCAATGCGCAGCATTGTAGAGGGACCTATTCCAATAGTGCTTCCATCTCTTGAAATGACCATTGCCGGCACACACGCAAATCCTGGTGTTTTCCTATTCAAAATGGCTGAGCACCCTTTTAGTGATAGGTTATGGCAAGTGTACGACGGCTTTCTTCACAGGCGGGACCTTCGAGCGATAATCACATTCATGCGTAGCTTTTATACCGACCCTGATCCAAGAGTCGATGCGCTCAGACAAATTTCGTGTCCTACCCTGGTGTTATTAGGAGAATTCGACTATGTCTTTAAGAAACCTAGTGAACTCATGGCTAAAGAAATTCCCGATGTGCGGTATATTGTTCTAAAAGGTTTTGGACATATGACTGCCATCGAAGCTCCTATACAGACGGCAAACGAGCTTCTAGACTTCCTTGATTGCGTCGCTAAGACCGGAAAAGCTAAGTGGTAAGAAGAGGAGATCGTTAACAGTTTTGTCAAAAATAGAGGGCTCATTACCGGAGAGCCCTCTTAACAAACTTGATTCGAACAACATCAAATCTTTCTGGCTATTTCATTAGCACCCCATATAGCCTCTTTAATACCTTTGACGTCTGAACAGTCGCCAATCTTATAAATTTCAGATACCTTCTCCTGCAATTTATCAAATAGAGAATCGTTCTTCGTTAACTGACCAAACCGGGTGGACACTATAAGCGTATCGAATGGGATTATGACTGTCTCCTTGTCTTTATTGACTAACCTGGCGCCTTCTGGAGTAATTTCTTGCAGGTCTCTGTTGGTAAGGACTTCAAGATTACTTATCCTTCTAGTCTCCGGTGTTGGCCGTGGTACATTTATATCAGTCAAATTCCGTAGAATGTAAAATCTCCTCAATGATGGTAAGTCGCTCCCAATTGCACCTTCTCCGGTTTTGGTCACGAGGACTACATCCTTACCTTCTTCAGCTAACGAGACAGCCAGTTCAGCTCCAAAAGTCCCCCATATAATAACCTTTTGCCCGATATCTCTTTTATGTTTCATGGCTTCCTTATGAGACATGACACCAGGCTTTCCTTGGAGCGCTTCGGGTATCACTGCCGAAGCACCTGCAGCGAGTATGACTACCTCGGGTTTTAGCTCTTCGATATCGGTAATACTTGCTTCCCGGCATACTCGGACGTCAACATTAAGTCTCCTCATCTGGTTGCCGAGATAGTCCACAACATTCTTGAATTGGGACATCAGCTTAGCTTGAGATAACGCTAACACCATGCCGCCAAGGTCGGCGTCTTTTTCGAGGAGAGTGACCTTATGTCCTCTCAAACTGGCCACCCGTGCCGCTTCCATGCCTCCAATCCCACCCCCAATGACAAGGACTTTCTTTTGTGTTTTTGAAGGATTAAGCTGGATAGGTTTGTCCTGCATATCATAGTTGATTGCACATGGTCCGCAGGCACTTAAACAGCCAATGCAGCCACGGATGTCGTCCTTT
>CAYHBE010000321.1:0-2764 GCA_964354765.1 uncultured Dehalococcoidales bacterium
ATACCATTATCTCTGGACCGCTGATACAGGCGCCGATCCGCGAGGTTTCCAATAGCCGTGGAAGCACAATAGGTGAGGACAACAATGATTCGATTCTACTGGATATGTCTTTGCGCAGGCGCCCTGGCCATCGCTGGCGAGCAGGCGCCTCGCATGCCGATGACCGTGAACTATGCGGAGTCGGCCTCCAACCGCTGGTTGCAGAAGAAGGTGCTCGACTCGCGCCTGCTGGACAGCATGGAGAGCACCGCCCAGTGGGTCCTCGAAGGCAAGGCCGAGATGACATTGACCGGCGAACGCTTCAAAGACGGTTCGCACTCCCTGCGCCTGCGCACGAAGACCACGTCGCCGGAGGAGGGGACGCCCAAGGGGCAGCGCATATTCGGCGCCGCAGGTCTGATGCGCCGCTTCGAGGGCGAAGACTGGACGCAGTTCAACCGGATCTCGCTGTGGGTCTACCCGGACCTGCCCGGGTGGCGTGTGGTCACGGCGCGCGTCTATCTGCACAACGAGGGCAAGATCAAGATCCCCGGAGGCTTCTACCCGGTCTACCAGGCCGCGGTGATGCAGAATCAGGCCTGGAACCAGGTGGTCTGGGAGATCACGGACCTTCCGCGAGACCGGGTGGTGGGGGTAAGGTTCGAGTGCCGGCGGCAGGGCAATGAGCCGCAGGCCAGCGACACGCTCAGTTACGACATCGACCGTCTGGAACTGCAACGGGTCGAGCCCGACCAATACGAAGGCTGGAAGGTAGCGCCCGGGCGCATTGCTTTCAGCCACACCGGCTACCAGACCGGCGCCGTGAAAAAGGCCATCTCGAGCGATCTGGCCGCGCGCGAGTTCCAGGTGCTCAGCCAGGAGACCGGCCAAAGCGTGCTCACGAAAACCCTCCAGCCGGTGAAGAACCGGCTGGGGGAGTTCCAGGTGATGGATTTCTCGGAGATCCGCGAGCCGGGCTGGTATGTGATCCAAGCCGGAAGCACGGTGAGCCGCCCTTTCCGCATTGACAACGATGTCTGGCGGGACACCATCTGGAAGGCTATCAACTTCTTCTATGTCGAGCGCTGCGGGGCGGATATCCCGGGTGCGCACCGGATTTGTCACCGCGACTGGACAGTGGAGCACGACGGCAAACGCATCGTGATCAACGGCGGCTGGCACGACGCCGGCGATCTTTCGCAAGGTCTGGTCAACACCTCCGAGACAGTCTATGGCATGTTTGCGCTGGCCGAACGGCTCAAAGCGCGGAGCGGCGAGGACGCCCTGTACCAGCGGCTGCTCGAAGAGGCCAAGTGGGGCCTGGACTGGATCAACAAGACCCGCTTCGGGGACGGCTATCGGATCACCTGGGCCACCATGGGTCTGTGGACCAACGGCATTCTGGGAGACCACGACGACGTGACCTCCCGGGCGCAGAACAGCCAATACGAGAACTTCCTGGCCGCGGCGGCGGAGGCGCTGGCCGCGCGTGTGCTCCGGCAGAGCGATCCCGAACTGGCCGCGCACAACTTGCAACTGGCGCGCGCCGACTTCGGTTTCGCAGGGCAAGCTCCGCGGGGGCGGGGTGCGCAAATCGAGGCGGCCTCGGCCGGCGTGTTGGCCGCGCTGGATTTGTACCGGCTGACCGGCGAGCAGCCGTACCGGGACGAAGCGCTGCGGCTGGCCTCCGTAGTGGTCAACTCCCAGCAGCGCAGCTTCCTCCCCGGCCTCGAGGTTCCCATCACCGGTTTCTTCTACACCGGCCCCGAAAAAGACCGGCTGCTGCACTACATTCATCGCGGCCACGAACAGGCGCCGGTGGTGGCCCTGGCGAAGCTCTGCGAGACCTTCCCGGAACATCCCGACTGGATGAAGTGGTACTCGGGCGTCGCGCTGCACTCGCAGTTCTTCCAACAGACCATGTCGCGGTTCACCGAGCCGTTCCGCATGCTACCCAACTCCATCCACAAAGCCGACGAATACCTGAAAGCCCGGGAAGAGGACCGGGAAAACGTCCGGCAGCAGATCCTGAACGGGTTCCAGGTGGGCGGGGACTACTACGTTCGAGCCTATCCGGTACAACCCGCCGGCACTTTTCGCGGCAACTACGGGACCATGCTCTCGCAAGCCAAGGCCGTTTCGGCCGCGGCGCATTTGCGCGGCGCGCTGGATCTGGCGCAGTTGTCCGAAGACCAGTTGCACTGGGTGGTCGGTCGCAACCCGTTCGCACAGAGCACGCTGTACGGCGAAGGGTACGACTACCAGCCGCAGTACAGCGCCATGAGCGGGGACATCGTAGGATCGCTGCCGGTGGGGATCAAGAGCCGCGAGAACTACGATCTGCCCTACTGGCCGGCGCACAACCACCCGAACTACAAAGAGGTCTGGGTGCATCCGGTGGCGCGCTGGTTCTGGCTGATGGCCGACCTGGCCGGACCGGCAGTGGTGGAAGGAGAGGCGGGCGCGGCGGTGGAGTTCCGGCCGCCGGCCGGCAAGGTGTTTGAAATCCTGCCGGACTTCGCGACCGGCCGCTTCCGCGCGGAGTTGCCCGAAGGCCGGTACGCCGTCCGCAGCGGCAGCGAGCGCCGGACCGTCACGCTGTTGCCGGGCGGGATCTACAACCTGGACCTGCGGCCGGGGCGTGTCCTGGACTTCCAGGTTTCTGGGAAAAACACCGGCAGCGGCGAAGTGACTGTGGAAGTGACCGCCCGGGGCAGCGGCACTCACAGATTCGCCATCCGCTCGGAGAACGTGACTTTCCCGCAAACGGTGCGAGAAGTGAACC
>CAYHBE010000322.1:0-2761 GCA_964354765.1 uncultured Dehalococcoidales bacterium
CAAACTACACTCGAGGTTCCTATTTTAAGAAGGAAGTATTACGCTCAAACGCTTGATGATTCCCAAAAAGGCAGAAAGGTAGCCTGGTGCAGCAACAACATCCCTTCTGAAATCCTCGATGCCATGGATGTCACGGCGGTTTTCCTCGAGAACTATGCGACCGTGATCGCCTCAAAACGCCTTGGCTCGGGATTTTGTGCCGCCGGAGAGAAAGTCGGGTTCTCACAGGATGTTTGCGGATATGCGCGAATGCTGATGGGTTACGTCCTGGCAAAAAACGAAGCGCCGGAAGCTCCTTACGGCGGCCTTGCGAAACCAGATTTCCTGCTTGTAAGTTCTAACAGCTGCGATTCGCGTATCGGATGGTTTGCTGCCATGAGCCGCGTCCTCAATATTCCTCTATACGTGCATGATTCGCCATCGCAGCCTGACGGTGCTTCCAACTCGATGGTAGTTGCCGGATATATAGAGACCGAGCTTAGAAACCTGATTTCATTCCTGGAGCAGCAAACGGGAAATAAATTTAATCCCGACAAGGTACGCCGCAGGATGAACATTGCGCGGCAGACCAGTGAAATCATGTATGAGATAAGCCGACTGCGTAAGGCTGTCCCGTCGCCCATGGGTTCGGCGGATATGTTTACGGCGGTCTGGCCTTCAATGTATTTGTCCGGAACAAAGGAATGCGAGGAGTTCTACACAAAGCTCCGGGCAGAGATGGAAGACAGAATTGCCCGGAAAATAAGTATTGTCCCGGAAGAGAAGTTCAGGATAATGTGGAGCGGCATTCCTTTCTGGTACGACATGCAGCTCATCAACTATGTGGAGAAATTTGGAGGCGTGGTTGCCCTGGAGAGTTTTTATCGCGTCAGGGAGCGCCGGATTCCATCGCAACATGACGACCCGATTAAAGATATGGCGCTGACAGCGGTCAGGCAGCATGGTTACCCATCCGGTATCAGCGGCTCGATCGACGACCTGCTAGAGGCAGTCGAAGAGTATAAAATCGATGGCGTTATCCTTTCTTACAATCCTTCCTGCCGCATGCTGTTAATCTCTCAAACTGAATTACAGAAAGCCCTGGAAGACCACGGCATTCCGGCGCTGGGACTTGAGTGCGATATGGCTGATGAACGCACCTATTCAGAAGGACAAGTAAAAACGAGGATGGACGCCTTTATCGAGAGGCTTCTTGCAAAAAAAGCTTAACAACCCAAAATCCGTCGTAATCCAGTGGTGAGTTGCGAAAATACATATACAAAACGGCAGTCCCTTCTCCCTTGAGGGGTTTATCCTTTATCCTGGAAGGATAGAGGGAGAAGGCTAGGATGAGGGTGATTCTAAGGATTCCCCTCACCTTAATTCCTGAATCAAGTTCAGGACAGGCTCTCTCCCACAAGGGGCGAGGAAATATGAATAATCAATTGTGAAAGTTGTTACTAGAAAGGAGCGACTAGTGTTAAACGAATTTGAAAACTATCGCGAGGAGCGTCATCAAAAAGCAAAAGCATGGAAATCGAAAACCGGCGGCAAGGTCCTGGGGACGCTCTGCTGCAGCGTCCCGGAAGAGCTTATCCATGCTGCAGGTATACTGCCGGTCAGGCTTCTCGGCGAGCATGAGCCCACGACAGAGGCAGACATGCACTTGCCATCGAACTTGTGCCCATATTGCAAAAGCTGGTTCGACCAACTGTTAAAAGGAAGTTATGACTATCTTGATGGAATAATCATCCCAAATGTATGCAACATCATAAAAGCCTCATACGGCTTCTCTAAATATTTACTTAAACTATCTTACGTACGTTTTGTTGACATACCGCAACGTATCAGTCCTGATGGAGTCGAGTTCTTCGCGACGAATCTAAACGACTTTAAAAAGTCGTTGGAAGACTTCTCGGGCAAGCCAATTTCAAATGCAGCTCTGCGCCATTCAATCGACGTATACAATGAAAACCGGACTCTGCTCGATCAATTGTATAACCTCAGAAAAAAGTCTCCGGGCACCATTAAAGGTTCTCAAGTACAATCAGTCGTTATAAGCAGTATGTTGATGCCAAAAGAAGAACATAATAAATTATTATCCAGCCTCCTGCACGATTTGGAGAAACCTGGTAAAACGTCTAAAGACAACGTCAATCTTTTTATCTCCGCCAGTATTCTGGATGATACCGAATTCCTGGAACTTGTTGAAGAATGCGGCGGTAACGTGGTTGCCGATGATATGCCGATGGGCAGTCGTTACTTTTATGGATTGGTTGATCCGAAAAACGAACCTATTCATGCCCTGGCAGAACGCTATTTAACCAAAGTCGCCTGCCCCAGGAAAATGCTGCCCGCGGACAGGCTGGCCTTTTCGCTTTCAAGAATGGAGGGGGCGAAAATTAAAGGTACAATTATTCATAGTATGCGAGCCTGCGATCCGCACTTGTACGAATATCCGCTGTTAAGACAGGAAATGGAGCACCGTGGGCTTCCAGTGCTATTTTTCCGAGGTGAAGAGACCGCAACCGAGCGGGAGCAGCAAAAGAACGATATTGAGGCTTTCATCGAAATGCTTCAGGATAGCGCCGGGTAATATTTATGCTCGCTTGTGGTATAGATGTCGGCTCGCGGAATGTCAGTGCAGTTATTATGGATGATGAAGCTATTCTTGCACATTACATAATAACATCGGCGGAGGAAGGCAGCAGCATCGCTCGACGGGTAGTCAACGAAGCGATAGCGCATACAAATTTTAAGTTTAGCGACATTCAATATATTG
>CAYHBE010000323.1:0-2745 GCA_964354765.1 uncultured Dehalococcoidales bacterium
TCATTAACCAGATCGCCATCTCACGCCTGCGACGTCTTCACGCGTGGTTGCGCAGCTTGAGCTCCAGCGGCTGCGGATTGAGATAGCACTCTCGCTTGAGGTAGGGTTCGTCGTACTTCCGGACGTAGTGGCGTATCAACGTTACGGGCACTACGAGCGGCACCAGCTCCTTCTGGAACTCCCCGATCACCTCTAGCAGCTCCTCCTTCTCCTCGCGCGTCAGGAAGTTCCGGAAGTAGCCCATCATATGCTGCAGGACGTTGCCGTGCTTCTTCGGGTCGGCCTTAACAGCGAGAGCCTTGAGCATGAGCTCTTCGTATTGAGCCCGCAGGTCCTTCGGCTTGAAATCCTTCGCGCGTGCGACGAGTCGGCCCAGTTCACGCAGGAGTGAGGGACTGTGTGCCATGAAGAGCAACTTGTGGTCGGAATGGAACTCGACCAGCCCGCCGCGGCTTCCATCTGACTCCCTATATGCCCGGTAGCGTCTCAGGCAGAACACGCGCTCGATGAAGTTCTCACGCAACACCACGTCGTTAAGCCGCCCTTCGTCCTCCACCGGCAATATTGGGAACCGCTCCATGAACATCCGCGCCCAAATGCCCATGCCGATCTTGCGTGGCACGCCGTTTCGGCCATAGACCTTCACGCGCTCCATGCCGCTGCTCGGCGAGCCGCTCTTGAAGACGTAGCCGTCGAGATTCTGTTTCTCAAGCTCGTCGAGGCGCCTTGACGCCCATGCCTCCATGCGCTCCGTGTGGTCGATGCCGGTTCTCTGCGTCAAGAGCCGGGGGTTGTCTGGGGCTCCCACGAGGCGCATCGCCTCGCGCGGTACGGGCAGTCCGCATTCGACCTCGGGACACACGGGCACCCACTCGACGAACTGCCCCAGCACGTCGCGCAGGTAATGGTCGAGCTTGTGCCCGCCATCGTAGCGAACACGCTCTCCCAGTAGGCACGTGCTGATACCCAGCCGCGGCTTCGCCCTGAGTGTGTCGGATCCGTTCATCTCCTGGCTCCTTTCAGAGCATCCGTTTGTCCGGAAGCTTCACTCCTTCTCACGTAGGCTTCCATATCGAACTTGCGATCGAGTCCCTTAGCGTTCATGTATCGCACGGTCCCGAAGACCATTCGCTCGCCCCACGGGCGGTCATGCTTTCCAAAGCACCATGAGACGCCGGCATACGAGTTTGGGTCGCGACCATCAAGGAAATACCTATTGTTGAGCCGCAGGAGCCGCTTAAATGCGATTTCCGGCGAACGCGTCCACTCCAACACCTTCTTCCCCCAGTACATCCGCATGTAGTTGTGCATGAAACCCGTCACGAGCATCTCACGCATTGCGGCGTTCCAGTAGGGATCGTGCGTGCGTGCCGATTCGAGCGTCCGGAAGTCGTAGTCGTATTCGCGTCGGTCCTGCATGTGCCGACGCAAGGTTGCTCGCGCCCAACCGGGAAGAGAGCGGAACGAGTCATATCGAGGGTTGAAGTGCGCGAAGTTCATGCTCAACTCGCGACGGACGATGAGCTGTTCGAGGAAATCGTCCTTCGACTCCTGCCGCGCGCGAGAACGTCGAACCGAGAGTGCGACATCGATTGGCGATATCTGTCCGAAGTGCAGGTAGGGCCCTAGCTTCGAAATGTACTCTTCACCGGGGTCACTCGACAGCGCCGCGTAACTGTCGAGCTTCTCGACTATGAATGTGCGCAGGCGCCGCCTGGCCTCGGACGCCCCACCGGCGAAAGCGTCTGTCCGCCCAACGGCGCGGCCCACGTCGAGCTTCTCCAGGATCGCGTCGACGTCATCAATGTCGATTCCACCCAGCCGAAGGTCCAGCGAGTCGACACGCACCGGCATCGGCTTCAGCGGCCGCAGGAACCGCTCGCGCTGTATGAGGATTTTCGGCCGCAACGTCGCTGCGGCGTATTCCTCCTTGTTGGAAGCAATGTCCACAGGCACTACGACGTCGCTTTCGACCTGCACAACGGGGCAGAGGGCCTTGCGCGCCACATTGCGACGCCACTTCTTCTGGACGCGGAGGTAGCCGCGGTCGGCAACGAGGATAGCGGCGTCATGGGCGAGTTCCAGCGCCACCGCATCGGGAGAGCCGAGCCGGACGACCATCTGAATCCCGCGTCCAGTAAGCGTCCGTCTGGTCTCGCGAAGTCCTTCCAGCATGAACGCGTAATGCCGGAGGTTCGCCTCCGGGAAGTGGTCGGTAAGGCCGAACGCTGCGATGACAGGCAGCCGCAGCTCAACGGCGCGTTCGACAGCGTATTCCAGCGCATGGTTTGTCTCGGCGCGCTGGGAAGCCTGCATCCAGTAGAGTACGTAACGTCCCCGGCGCTCATCGCGCGAGTTGAGGCAATGGACCCGTTCTGGCTCAACCATATCTGCCCCGTGGGAAAAAATGGATTCTTGTTAATTAGACCAACATGACAGCTCTGGGTCAATAGCTATATTCCCAAACCAGTCCCCTTCGGTGCCCTGATTCCGTAGCATGTCCTATCTAGCGTCCAAGGTGCGCAACACTTACCGCGACGGCCTCTGCTTCTCTCGCTCCCAACCGATTATCTTCCTGACGCTTTGAGGACACTGTGCACCATCGCCAGAACTCCTGCCTTGACCGCGTCAGGCAGCGACGACCACGCACGAACCACCTCTGTCAGGTCTGCGTCGGCTTGGGCAAGTTCTGATACAAGTTGGTCTTGCGCATTTCCCGAACTCGTGGTAGGATTAGTTGTTACG
>CAYHBE010000324.1:0-2743 GCA_964354765.1 uncultured Dehalococcoidales bacterium
TTAGCAGCATAATTAGATTCATATACTTGCACGAGCTGAATGAGCACATTTTCAAATCTTATTTCCATAAACCCTTAGTATAAATATACTTCTCAACGCCAGCAGGTAACATATTCTCAACTGATAACCCATTGGTTATATTATTACGAATAATCGTGGATGATATATCAGAATTCGATACAAGCTTCTTGTAGACGACTGGTTCAATATGCTCAATTTCTCTTTTGAAGGCTATTATAGGAAATGTTTTCATTATCCAATTACCATTTTCCCAAGTATGTATCGAGTTAACACAATCAGAACCAAAAATAAGATAGAACTCATTTGGAATCTCAATTAGTTTTTCCAATGTGAGATATGTATATGATGGCTTAGGCATATCGAATTCAATATCAACAGCTCTATATTTGGGATTATTCTCAATTGCTAATTTAACCATATCAAAGCGTGACCACTGGTCAGCTAGAATAGTTGGATCCTTAATTGGATTATGTGGGGAAACCACAAACCATACCTCATCCACATATTCAGATGCCATATCTGCGATATGTAAATGCCCATTTGTGATGGGGTTAAATGATCCAAAAAATAAGCCTACCTTCATAGCAATTTATCTAACTGTTCAGTGCGATTCTGCATTAAAATCATATTCTTCAACTCCATCTTAAGAATTCTATACTCTCTACGACAATCAGCAATAGTTCTTGAATCAAGAACTTGAGAATTAGCGGCAACCTTCATTACACGAATACCATACTCTAATTGTTCACGAGTTTTAGTTACCATATATTGGTGAACGCTTAATAATAGCCGCGATTCTTTCGAAGCCGATATCTTGTAGAGCTATCTTAAACTCTTGTTCATCAGCTTCTTTATTGATAATTTCGCCCGCAGCTAATCGCGCAACATCATCTTTAGTCAGTCTTATTTCTAGAGTACTGAAATATGATTGTTTATATTCTACACTACCTCGCTTACATAGCTCAGTAAATGTTTGCTCGGTTAATAATATTCTAGTTTCCTTCATTTTGCATTTCAAATAATTTTTTCAACTTGTATTCACGATATTCCATCTTACCAACAACACCAAGTTCGTATGCTCTCTCGAAAAATGGATCAGCTAACCACTCGTGACCTAAGTCAACTGCAGCCTTTGATCTATTAATTGCTTTGTGTTCATCAGTAATAGCGTTTGCTTGTTTCTGCGCAAGTCTTATCGCATGTTCTCTGTCACCAGCAGTCTTATCAATGATATCTTTGATACGTTGAAAATTCTTTTGGTATTCTTTTTTAGTCTGTCCGTTATAATCAGCCATAATAATTTTATTTTTTAAAATGTACGATAGTCACATTCATGTTTATAAGTTCTTCTTTAAGAATAGTTTTAACCTTGTTCCATTTTAATCCAGCCAATCCACTACCAATAAGTGGTAATCCAATATGCTTACCAGCAAATTTCTGATTTACTATTTTCATAGAAGATCTGATAGATTCATATCTATTGAAGTCAGTATCTCGACCATTACCATTGGGTCCTGGATAAACTTGCGTATATGCATTTATAACAATACACTCTGGATAGTCTACACAGACTGATATATCACCAAATTTAGAATGAGATGCTTTATCGACCTCATATGCTAGCGGAAATGCTGCCTTTATTTGCTTGGCAATTCCCGCACCCATATTCTTCTTACAATTACACCCATGTGCAATTATATCAAACTTACCAGCTTTGGCAAGCTTAACTAAATTACCATCTATTTCGTTCCAAATCATTATACTTTACAATCTTCTGATTGAGTGTTGGTATATCCAAACACATATTTATATCTATTTAAAACAGGCTCAGAACCAGTTGCTTTCTTCAAGTTATCAGATAACTTAACGAGTTCGTTTCCGTTTGCTCTAACTGCTTTCATTACAATTGAAAGAGTCTCATAACCCAAATCATTAGTTAAGGTAGTTCCCCAACCAAAGACAACATTGATTCTACCATCAAATCTCTGATGTAGTTCAATAATCTTAGCAATATCTAAACCATCACTAAATACAATTGTTTTATCCATCGGATCAATACCGTGTGCTTTATAGTAAGCAATAGCATCTTCACCAAACACAAACGGGTCGCCAGAGTCTTGTCGAAGACCATTCCAGTCATTAGCACGACCGTCAAAATCTTCAAAGAAGAATTTAGTACCAAATGTATCGGTCAATGCTGTTGATAGTTTCTTACCATATAACTCAAACCACATATCAAGTATTCTACCATGTGAAGCTCTTAGTTCTTCATCTGTATTATACCAGATACCAGAAGCAATCATCGGCATTTCGTGTGCGAATGTTCCAATTGGTGTGATATTGTAATCCATGGCTAATTGAACATTTGAAGTACCGATGAATTGTGTATTAGGAAGTGTGTGTTTTAATTTATTAACTACTAGAGCTTGCCAATTTTGAGAAGCACGTCTGCGCGTACCAAAATCAGAGAATTTAATACTTGGATGTTTCTTTAATACCTTGATTTTATTAGATAAATTATCAAGACCTTTGATATAACTAAAGTCTTTACCATATTTAGACTCATAGTAAAGCTCGTTTACTATAGAAAGAATGATTGTTTCCCAGAAAATAGCAACGGGCCACTTACCAACAGTATGTATATCATATTGACCATCAACTACATTGATAGTTACATCAGATAATGGTATCTCACGATTGATTTTACTGAGATAAGTAAGAA
>CAYHBE010000325.1:0-2739 GCA_964354765.1 uncultured Dehalococcoidales bacterium
AGTTGGGATTCAGGGGAAGTTAATTATTTAAAAATTGCCGATATTAACTATATTATTTTGCAAAATACACCTGATAGAATAATAGCTTCTTCATTGAATAGGAAATACAATATTATTGCAATTAAGGACGAAGAGAGAACGATAATATGCCAGATGTTGATTAATGAAGCAGAACCGTCTATTAAAATAGTGCAATCAATAAATGTAATAAAATCTATAACAGCGATTTTAAGATCGATGGGTTCAAAAACACCATATATGGATCCAAACGCTAAATTAGGAAAAATAGAGCCATCTGGAGAGGTGTCAACAAAATTTCTTTTTGATACAACAAAGATTTTGCAGAGATTGGGGCTTCAAAAGTTAGGCTTAAGTTCTGAAGAAGCAAGAGTGTATCTATCGCTGTTGAAAAAAGAAGATAAAGGAGATAAAGTAGGGAATTTAAATAAAGAGTTAGGCATAAAAAGACCTACAATATATCGAATTATAGAAAGATTAATTGAGAAAAATTGGGTTGAGAAATTAGGAGAGACTCCAAAAGGAACGCAAATTTATGGCGCTAAACCAATAATGAATTTAGTTGATAAAGTAATTTTAGAAAAGGAAAAAGAAATAAAAATTTTAAAAAGTTTCCGATTTTTAATTAGCGAGTACATTAATAAAGGTTACGACAAATTTTCACAAATTTATAAAGATTCGCAATCCTTCGGTAGGGAGATTTTCGATATTGATGTGTTGGGTTTTATGGGGCTTGAGAAAGATTTTGGAATCGTAATCTTTGAATACAAGGATATTGTAATAGATGAAATAAGAGTTCGAGATAAACTGGATTTGCTCTATGGAAAAATTGATCAACAAATTGAAAAGCTCAAGAAAAAAAATTTGATTCCAGACTTAGAAGATAAGAAAATTGAATACACGAAAATTCAAGAGTATTTCGGTGCGAATATATACCTTAAATTTAAAGAAGGAAGCAAAATTGCAAAGAACCTCGGAAACGGATGGATTGTTGCGATAAAGCAAGTAGCAATCCCAATAGAAACGAATATTTACGTTATTTGGGGTTCTGAAGAAAAATTTCAAATGTTAATGAATTTAGTTTTAAACTAAAGCTAATTCTTAATTCGCTTAAATTAGACCTTTTTTTCTATTAATTTAAGTGCTAACTTATTAAAAATTATTTCAATGTTCTCCCCCGTTTTAGACGAACATTCTATATATTCGTCAAAATTATATTTTTTTGCTAATTCCTCTGCGTCTTGTCGAGATATCGATCTCTGAATATCTAAATCTATTTTCCCACCAACCATTATTTTAGGGATTTTTACGTCGTCCGAGTCAAAACCTCTTTTGAAAGCTACCATCCATTCTGCTAAGCTTTTGATGCTTGAATATCTTGTAACATCAAACATGAAGATAGCTCCTTCAGAACCTGAAACATACGAAGGAAATAAAAATCTAAAGCGCTCTTGTCCCGCATAATCCCATATTTGTAGTACAATTTTATTTCCTTGTATATCCAACACTTTTAGATGGAAATCTACTCCAATTGTCATTGCGCCACTAGTAAATACTCCTTTAAGATATCGATTAACTAACGTAGTCTTACCAACGCCACCATCCCCGAAGATTACGATTTTAAACTTATTTGTAGACAACCGAGTTCACGTGTATTCAGAATCGTTTTAAAATGTTTATTAAAATTATGAAATTTATTCTTAAATAGTATAATTTAATTTTTTTAATAATAATATCTTTAGTATATATTTAAATAGATGCTTTTAATAAATCTTCGAACTTAATTATTATTGTATTTCTTTTAAGAAAGGTTTTAGTTGGAAAAGTGAGATTTTTTAAGTAAATACCCTTTAATCTATTTGAGCATAATTGAGTAAATAATTATACGAATTACGAAATAAATTGTTTAAATAATATCATTATCAAAAAATCAGCGATAAATTCTATTGAGGGATAATAATCTCCGAAAAAATTAAGGAAAAAGGTTCTGCAGAACAACGGATTAAAGAATTTCAAGAGAATATAAGTCAAGTAAAAATCGAATTTGAAGAATTAGTAAAATCTCGAGAATTAGGAAAAGCATGTAAATTAGCTAAAAAATTCACGAACGAAATCGATAAGTTTCACGAAGATATAGCGGTAACTAATTCAATTGAAGAGATGTACTTAGTTTTAAACAAAGTTAAATTTCCAATAGAAGTATGGAGGGATTTTTTAGAAGAATATACTTATTTTGACGACCAAGAATTAATGTCTAAATGGATTGCCATTGAAAAGAAATTTTTTCAAAATAAAAGAGCGTTTGAAGATGGTCAGCGCGTTTTAATGATTAATCTAGACGCGCATCAAAACATAATAACAATACTTGCTTATTTTAACGATTTTGAAAACGCTGATATTAAGTGGATTGCAGCGAATGCGTTATTATCAAGAATAGTTGATCAGAATATTCAAGAAAAGTGGAGGCTATTTGAACAAGAATATTTAAAGTGGAAAGAAAACTATAATTTAGGTAAAAAAGTTTATTACATCAAAATTAGCGAAGATTTAAGAAAATTAATAGAAGAACTTACTAAAGAAAGTTTAGAACTTTTAAATCAAGCTAAATTAGCTCAATCGTTTGAAAAACAGACTAAAATTGTCGAACTTATCGAAGGTTTTTTTAAATAAAAGGGTACATCTCTTTTTTTATTTCGTCGTAAAAGTCAACAACGATTTTTT
>CAYHBE010000326.1:0-2737 GCA_964354765.1 uncultured Dehalococcoidales bacterium
GCCACCCATAATGCACAAGAGCAAAAATGGTGAGAGCTTAATCTTCATGAGTTATCTTGCTCTAGTTGCTCGCTTTGCAGCATTTCGTATACCTTCTGGGTGAAATTAGCAATATTTACTTCCGCTTCATGAATCAGTCTTTCTACTTCATGATGTGCAGCAACTTCCCAGAAATCACGTTTCTTGGCCTCGACATACCATCGCTTTATCTTTTCTAAATCTCCCTCCAACTCCTCTATTTCCTCTACGTTGAATTGACCTGCCTTGTGCTCTCTTTCTATGTGTCGAAGTAGCTTCTGACATTCTTTATTTATTTCCGAATATTCCCGTTCTCTTTCCTGTTGAAACTTAGCCAAAGCCCGCTGTTCCTGTGCTTCGGTGAAATGAGTTACTGTGTACAGATTTATTGTTCCGCCCATTTCCTCGACGGTATGGGCTAGATCTGCAATAATGGCTGCCAGCGGCTCACTCTTGGGTAAAATCCAGCCGCCGCCTTCTGTGGAAAGAGCGCCTATCTTCTTTAGTTGACGCCAGATGAAGACCCGTTTTCGCGAAGGTTCTGGCGGTAACCAGTATGTGAATAGCATCCATTCCATTGAATTTGCCCTTGACAAGGATTATACTAAAATTCCATAATTGTAACAACTGTTACAATGAAGATAAAATAGGGAGGTAGCTGTTATGGAGAATCAGCTAGAGTATTACACCGAAACCGGGAAATACCGGGATCGATTTGATCAGGGAATTCCGGCGATGGCTGCCTATTCTGCTTTCCGTAAAGCTGTTTACCAGGACGGCGCCCTAAGCGCCAAGGTGAAAAGACTGATAGCACTTGCAGCGGGGCTCCAGGCAGGATGTACACGCTGCATTCAAGGGCAGACCAGAGATGCTTTGTCAGCTGGAGCCACCAAGGAAGAGATTTTGGAAGCTGTATCCGTCGCAGTCGTTATGGGCGGCACGGCTGTTAGCGCCGAGACGTGGAGAGTCGTAAAGGTATTGGAAGAGCTCGGGCAAAAAGTTGGATAGCGGCTCTCCCTATGACATTTCGGTATCATTTGGGCATAAAATCTAAGGATACAAATAAAGGAGGCAATACTATGAAATGGATTACTCGTTCGCACGTACATGTTGACCGCGTGGCATGTCCATGGCTTATCCAGAGATTTGTTGATAACGAAGCTGAGTTCCTGTTTGTCCCGTCTAGCCAGGTTAAAGCTGTTGCCGCCCAGTCCGGTGCCATACCCTTTGATGCTCCTGAAGCCGAGCTAGGTCATCACGAAGGTCGTTGTTCATTTGAGTCGATCATGCTTAAATATGAATTGAAAGACCCGGCACTGGTACGATTGTCAAAAATAGTACACTCGGCTGATGTAACGCCTGACATTGATAAGGACCCGATAGCGCGTGGACTGGAAGCAATAGCAGTGGGCTACGGACTCCGGTATCCCGATGACGGAGAAAACCTTTCATATCAGTTTGAGGTATACGATGCGCTGTATGCCTGGTGTCGGTTGCAAGTAGCTAGGGGTTAAAGCTGATATCGTTATTTTCTTTATTGACATGAATGGGTATAGCGTTCTTAATCCTGAATTAATAAAATCCTCGATTATGCTAAAATATCGGCGGGGATAACAGGACAGTTATCAGTATCCGTAACGGAATTGGGGAGTCATTCCAGGGAGTTATAATTATGACCCCAGATCTTAGTAAGCGTTCGATCAATAGACTTCAATCGATGCATCCACTGCGAGCTTTAGTCGACCAGTCCTATCTTTCTTCTCTAGAGGCTCAAAGCCAGGGAAAACCTGTTGTCTGGAGTATGCTCGATAACGGATACGGCGCTCCATTTTTCAACGCACTGGATGTCGAGAGTGTTTATCCGGAGAATTACGGCACAATGTGCGCAGCGTCAGGCGCAGCACAGGGATATCTTGAGAGAGCCGAAGTCGAAGGATTTCCTACTCATCTTTGTGGGTATGCACGCAACAGTGTCGGATACACCGCCCGCCTGGTTGAACTCGGTAAAATTCCTCCTGAAGCTCCCGCCGGCGGTATGCCTAAACCAATTTTACTGGTGTCTTCGGGATATCTTTGCGACGCGCGTTTTAAGTGGTTTCAATCCCTCGGACGCTACCTCGATGCACCTTTGTGGACGCTGGAGTTGCCAAATCCCGGGCAAAGAGAAAGCCTTGAACCTGGGGCTTATGAAAATGAAGTAAAGTTTTTAATCAACGAACTAAGAGAATTCGCGGCATTCCTGGAACATCTTCTGGGGAAAAAGATTGACTGGTACAAATTCGATAACGACATCAACGATACGATGGCAATGGATAAGACGTGGTATGAGGTCAATGAACTGAGAAAAGCGAGACCGTGCCCGATGCATTCGCGCGACTTCTGGAGCAGCATGACTCCTTCTATTTTCAGGTCGGCGGATCCCAAATCAGCCGGGAAGTTGTATCGCCACATGTATGACGAAGTGAAGCTTAGAGTCGATAACCATATTGCCGGAATAAACAGGGAAGAAAAGTACCGCCTTACATTCGTCGGGCTTCCACCCTGGCACAGCCTGGGATTTTTCGACCAACTAGCTGAGCGGGGATGGAATTTTGTGACAGAAGTTGCATATCATCCTCCAAGACCGATTGAATTAAGACATATCAGCGATCCGTTGGAACGACTGGTTAGATACCGCTACCAGGACTTAGTCCGTATCATCGATTACGAATACGGACCG
>CAYHBE010000327.1:0-2736 GCA_964354765.1 uncultured Dehalococcoidales bacterium
AAGCCAAGGGGAAAGCCGCCAAAGCTGCTTCGCGGAAGCTGGCTTATCTCTCTACAGACATCAAGAACCAGGCTCTCCAGAATATTGCCTGCGATCTGCTTGCCAAAAAGGATGAAATCCTCAAAGCGAATAAAAAAGATATAAGAGCCGCACGGGCTTCGGGGATGAATCCTGCCACACTCGACAGGCTGTTACTCAACGAAGCTCGCCTCGAGGCTATGGCTAAAGATGTCATCAACGTAGCAATGCTGCCCGATCCGGTCGGTGAAGTCTTCGATATGCGTACCATGCCTAACGGTTTGATTATCGGCAGGAGACGGGTACCGCTAGGTGTCATTGGCGCGATGTACGAAAGTAGACCGAATGTCACCGTGGACATTTCTGTGCTGTGTCTGAAATCTGGCAATGCTGTTATTCTCAGGGGAGGTAGCGAAGCGTTCTATTCGAATTGCTCCCTTGCCTGTCTCGTTCAGGACGCCGTCTATAGAGCCGGCATACCTGAAGGCGCAGTACAGTTCGTCGACAACACCGACCGCGCCCTCGTCGGTGAAATGCTCAAGATGAATGCCTATATCGACCTGATGGTACCGCGAGGTGGTGATACTTTCGTTAAATTTGTGGCGCAGAATGCGACAATGCCGGTAGTTGCGGGCGGCGTGGGCGTTTGTCATACATATATCGACTACACTGCGGGTATGGATAAAGCTGTGCCGATCGTTTACAACGCCAAGGTGCAGAAACCTTCTGTCTGTAATGCGCTCGATGCCATTCTTGTCCATAAAGGGATCGCTAAGACATTTTTGCCCTTAGCGGCTAAGGAACTGGCAAAGGCAGGCGTGGAGCTTCACTGCGATAAAGCCTCGATGGAAATTTTAAAGTCAAAACGCGGACTCAAACTAAAACCGGCGACGCGTGAAGACTGGGGTAAGGAGTTCCTGGCGCTCATTGCAGCCGTTAAAGTCGTAAATTCACTGGATGAAGCGTTAGCGCACATCGAGAAGTATGGTTCAGGGCACTCTGAAGCCATCATTACTGAAGATTATACCTCTCAATTGCGTTTCCTGAATGAAGTCGATGCTGCAGCCGTCTACGTTAACGCCAGTACACGGTTCACCGACGGCGGACAGTTTGGACTTGGTGCTGAAGTCGGCATCAGCACGCAAAAAATACACGCCCGTGGACCGCTGGGGTTGCGCGAAATAACGACCTACAAGTGGATTATCTTTGGCAACGGACATGTAAGACCGTGAAGCACTGAACAAATCGTCCAATACGCCAATCGTTCATTTAATTTAACCTTTTCGCTTCGAATTTGAAGTAAATATAAAAGGATACTTAAATGACTCACATTGTAGAAACAACGAATGGCAAAATCGAAGGATTTGAAAAGAATAACGTCAGCATATTTCTGGGAATACCTTTTGCAACTCCTCCTATTGGGAAACGGCGGTGGCTTCTCCCTGAACCTGTTGCGCCATGGCGCGGGGTAAAAGAAACAAAATCATTTGTAGCCATGGCGCCTCAGATAATAGCGCCCTTAAATCCGTCCAGCCCATTCCAGGTCAATCCGAGAATCGACCTCAGTATCGGCAGACAACCACCCATAAATGAAGATTGCCTCCACTTGAATGTATATACACCTGGCATCGACAAAGCGAGGCGGCCTGTAATGGTGTGGATTCATGGTGGGGCTTTTGCCACGGGTACAGGAGCCTCTCCATTGTCGAACGGAACTGTGCTTGCCAGTCGTGGTGATGTTGTTGTGGTGACAATCAACTATAGGTTGAACGTTTTCGGCTTTCTAAGGTTAAACGATGTGACAAACGGTCTCATTCCTTCGACCGGAAATGAAGGGATACTCGACCAGTTAGCGGCGCTTAAATGGGTACGGAATAACATTGAAGCCTTTGGAGGTGATCCCAGCAATATTACCATCTTCGGTCTATCGGCTGGAGCAGCCAGTGTCTGTACTTTACTTGGAATGAAGGCTGCGAAAGGTCTTTTTAACAAAGCGATTTCCCAGAGCGGCTCTGCTGATTTTCTAAATGACAGGGATGAAGCTAACGGTTACTCTGAGTACTTCCTCTATTTACTGGGTGTAAAAGGAAGTGATGTGAGCGCGTTGCAGGAATTGAAAATGGAGAAATTGCTCGAGACTTACGTTAGAGCCATGTCTCTACCGAAAGGAATTCGCAGCCCCACAGTTACAATTGATGGTGAGATTTTCAAGGAGATGCCGATTTTAAGTATTAAAGCTGGATCAGGCGATGGGATCCCTCTATTAGCAGGTACTGCTGCCGATGAATGGCGTACCTGGCAGGCAACAGATCCGGCGATCTCGGGATTGGTTGAAGGTCGAATGATCGGGCGGTTCAACAGAATGATGCCCGGTTGGGATATTACCAGCCTGGTGAAAGAATATGGGGCTTTGCTTTCAAGGCGGGGGGTTGTCCCCGCTCCGACCGAAATCTATCTCGCGATCATGACAGCGCGTATGTTTTGGATACCCACGACCAGGGTCCTTGAGACACAGGCAAAACGGGGTAATCCGGCTTACTCATACATGTTCACCTGGAAAGCTCCATTTCTTAACGGGATGTTCGGCGCTTTCCATGGGATCGATAGCGGTTTCCTCTGGAATACCTATAATCCAGCCGTGGTAGGAACAAGTCCGATGGTAGAAACGTGATCACATAGTGTGCAAGACGCTTGGATTTCATTCGCCCGTACTGGTAA
>CAYHBE010000328.1:0-2716 GCA_964354765.1 uncultured Dehalococcoidales bacterium
ACTGCATATCCGTGGTTTTGCGCGGTGATATGGACGCGTCCAGTGGCAAATTCCTTCACCGGGTGATTTCCTCCCCGGTGCCCGAACTTCAACTTGAACGTCTTTGCCCCGAATGCCCGCGCGATCAACTGGTTGCCAAGGCAGATGCCCATGATCGGTTTCTTCCCGACCAGTCCACGCACCGTATCAACTGCGTAGTCGAGTAATTCTGGATCGCCAGGACCTGGAGACAGCAGGATACCATCGGGATTTAACTTTAAAATATCATGTGCCGTGCTTGTGCAGGGCACTACCGTGGCTCTGCATCCTCTCGCATTTAAAAGGCGTAGAATATTGTGCTTTAATCCACAGTCGAAAACCGCTACCTGGTATTTTCCTGTCGGACCATCTTTTTCCCATTCGTACACCGATTTTGTGCTCACCTGTTTCACAAAATCGATGCTGCCGTAGTCGGGTTGTTTTTTTAGTTCTGCCAGAACGTCGGCTGGGGATAATCGTGTTGTAATCATTCCCATCATCACGCCTACCGACCGCAGCTTGCGTGTGATGGAGCGTGTATCGAGATTTTTTATCCCGGCAATTCCGCTTTCGGCTAAATATTGGTTTAGAGTCTTTGAACTAAGGAAATGGTTCGGCTCAAGGCATTCTTCACGCACGACGAAACCGCTAACCTGGATATGCTTGGATTCGTCATCCAGGTTGTTTATCCCGTAGTTTCCAATCAGAGGATAAGTCGGAATGACTATTTGCCCGGCATAAGATGGGTCGGTGAGCATTTCCTGGTAGCCGGTCATGCTGGTATTAAAGACCACCTCACCGAAAGCGTCCGTCTCCGCTCCGAAAGATTGCCCCTCGTATACCGTTCCGTCCGCCAGTACTAGTCTAGCCAGTTTATTCATTTACCCTCTTGTCGTAAAAATTCCCAGTGTGGATGCTCAGAGAATCGTCCTTATACACGATCTGTCCCTTAGGTAGAGTCGCCATTACTTTTCCCTTTAGTCTCATCCCATTTAGAGGCGTATTTTTCCCTTTCGAAGCGAATCTCTCAACGTCGACCACCCACTCTTTCTCAGGGTCTAATATGACGATATCTACTATCGCGCCGACAACCAAAGAACCTAATTTACCAAATTTCCCGCCTAAAATCTGCGCCGGTGCTGTTGTTAGCTTGTAAATAAGCTCACTTAGTGTCAATTGCCCTTCGTGAACCAGTCCCATCAAACTCCCAAACGCTGTCTCAAATCCGCTAATACCAGATGCCGCAAGGGAAAAATCTTTCGTCTTGTCCCCATAAGCGTGAGGTGCATGGTCGGTAGCAATACAGTCAATGACACCATCCTTCAAAGCTTTCACCATCGCATCCCGGTCTTGAACAGAACGAAGCGGTGGATTCACCTTGGCAAGAGTTCCGTACGTTTTCACTGCGTCTTCGGTAAGCATAAGATGATGTGGAGTTACCTCGGCGGTTACTTTCACCCCTTTTTTCTTTGCTTTCGTTATCAGCTCTGCAGAGCCTGCGGTACTCACATGGGCTATATGCACCCAGCCTCCTGTCTCCTCCGCTAGCTTCAAATCGCGTTCTACTATTTTTACTTCACCTTCAGGCGGTCCGCCTATCGGATCTTCACAATGGTCGATTATCGGTAATCCTAACTTTTTGCCGTTGATCAAAGCTTGCCGCATCAGTTCTTCTGTCTTTACAGTGTCGCCGTCATCACTGAATCCAGCTATACCAGCAAGCGCCAGCGACTCCATTTTAACCAGCTTTTTGCCCTGTCTCCCCGTTGTAACACAAGCGATCGGCAGAACACGTACGATTGCATCTTTTTCTGCGCGTGTCTTTACGAAATCAATAGTATCGATATTATCTAATGGAGGCATGGTATTTGGCATGCAGCAGATGGTCGTAAATCCTCCCCGAGCCGCTGCTTTCGCCCCTGAGGTTATTGTCTCTTTCTCCTCAAAACCTGGTTCCCTGAGATGGCAGTGCAGGTCGATGAATCCCGGGCATACCACCAGACCTTCTGCTTCTAAAACATCGAAGCTCGAAGCTGCAGGGAATTGGTTTTTGCTACCCCACCAGGCAACCCGCCCGTCCCGCAACAAGATTGAACCCAACCGGTCGATTTTTTGACCCGGATCAAGCAGTCGGGCGTTCTTGATTAACAGGGCATTAGTCATTTTTTTCTTTCTTTGCGCGCAGCTTGTGTCCTGGCGCTGGTTTAAATCCATACCGCTCAGCTTCTTTTTCAGAATCGAAAGCAATCAGGTTTTCCGGTCTTATTTTTTTCGTCCAGTGACTTTGAGAGCGGTGGAAATATTTATAAGCCAGTTTACCTTCATGCCACTCTGAAGATGCAATAAACTTCGGTTCTGTTCCGTGCTCGCAATACACACATCGGAAAGTGAGCGGATCGAAGCTGACAATCTTGAAGCCGGGTTTCAAATACTTTTTCTCAGATTCCTGTAAAGTAACACATCGCGAGTTCGAGCATGTCACTCCGTAATCGCGCTGGTACAAGCGATAATCGAATTTCGGGAGATGTCCCTCCTCAGGGATCGCGACTTCTTTAGCGCCCAGTATAAGTGATAGTAAAGCCATACGGATAGGTACTCCGCGTGCCGCTTGCTTAAAGTACATGCTGCGCGGATCAGCATCAAGGTCATACGCAAGCTCATCCACCCTGGGTAAGGGGTGCATAACAAGTGTTTTTCG
>CAYHBE010000329.1:0-2705 GCA_964354765.1 uncultured Dehalococcoidales bacterium
CTTACCCGTCTCAAAGTTTTACAGAGCGTGGCAATAATACTAATGCACACACGTGGGGATGTTTTAAGGAATTCCATGAATTCCTGGCGGTCTATATACAGTGTGTTTGCATGTGTAATAGCAATGGCGCTAGCCGAGCGGGGACCTCCATCAAGTATGGCAATTTCTCCCAACAGGTCTCCTGCTGATAAGAAGGTAAAAATTAATTCATTCCCTTGCTCGTCATTAACACAAATTTTGACTTTCCCGCTGCGGATAAGATACATGCCACGTCCTTCTTCGCCTTCCATAAAGATAGTCTCGTTGGCGGAAAAAGATTTGGGTTTCAAAAGGTGGGCAGTCATTTGTCGATCCTGAGGATGTAAACTCCGCAATACTCCGATTTCAGCCAGGGCTGCCAGCATTTCGTTGCTCATTTGTTTCGGCCTTCTATATTGAACTTTTGGGGAATTGTTCAATTACTGGTCAATTATAAGAACAATCTGAGGAAATGTAAATTGTTTTACAGACAACAGTCGCAAAAGTACATAACCTGATTAAAAAATTATTTATCCTCAAAGTGTCTTACTAACACATCGTCTATATTAGCCCAAAAAGTCGCCAGATCCATTTTTAAAGCTGTTATTATATTCTCATTAATGCTCTTCGAATGAGGAGATTGTGAAAATAAATTCTTTAAAAACCCGGGATTTAGTTCTTCGATATACTTCACCAGCCAGTAACCCCGTATCGTGTGATACGCTATTTTTTCTTTATCTAATCTGAATAATTCTCGTTGAGTAGGGGGTTGAGTGTGCGCTGAAAAGTTTTTAACGAGGTCTAAAGTATCCATTCTGACTATCTGTTTACCCACAAAACGGTCTACGGTTACCATCGCGATTCCTTCGTTTAGCCAAATCGGCAGCCTGAGGTGCGAGGAGCAAGCATGCACCAGTTCGTGACAGGTAAAATGTCGGATTTTATTGTTTATCTCTGGCTCTTTAACAAATAAGCGGGCACCAATGCTCGGATCACTTTTCTCAATCATATAGGGCGGCTTTATACCGATTACGATCCTTTTGCCAAAGCGCTGCGTCCAAGCTCCGGCATACTGCCATATCTGGTTAACCTGTGGATACCAAAAAGGTAAAGCAATCCCAAGGTAAATTCTCCAACTCCGGGGCGCCGATTGAAACAAAAAACTTATTGCCGACTTCATAATACAAATGCGGCAGTCCTGCGGTGAAGACAATCCCCAGCAACCTGTAACAAGCTCGATAGATCTTTGGCAAGCCCCAGCAATCAATTTTGCCGTTTCCTTATCTTCTGTATCAAAATTTACCGCTATTTTATTGATCATGATTGTGTTCATATTAACATCCTCATAGCATTTATAACTTCGTTACGTCGGTAATTAAAGGCTCTTTACATTATATTAGATACGTGGACTCGCTGTTCAGGCGCAGTTATGATTTAATTGTTATTAATTTGTAACACTTTTAAGCAGTTGTATATTTTATAATGAAAATCAGGAGGAGGGTAAAATGGCTAAAGCATTTTGGAAGGGAACAATCAACTTTGGGATGGTCAGCATTCCGGTTAAAATGTACGTTGCAACAACCAGTCATACGATAAACTTTCACCTGCTTCATAAGCAATGCCTAACGAGACCTAAACAGGTCTTGCGCTGCGAGACAGACGATGAATATTTCGAAAAGAAAGACACCGTAAGAGGCTATGAATATACTAAGGGACAATATGTAGTATTAACGGATAAAGATTTTGAAAAAGTGCCTATCAGATCAGCGCATATTATCGACATCCAGCGCTTTATTAAAGATGATGAAATTAGCCCCGCTTATTTTAATGATGTCCATTACCTCGAGCCAGAAGAACTGGCGGCTAAGCCATATTGTCTCCTGAGGGATGCTTTACGCGAATCCGGACGGGTAGGAATTGCCAAGGTGACTTTCCAAAAGCGCGAACATCTTTGCTGTGTCCGTCCGTACGAACAAATACTTGCCTTGCATACCATTCTTTTTCAAAACGAATTATTATCACCATCAGAGATTAATATCAAAGAAATGGAAGTCAGAGACGAAGAAATAAAGGTAGCTAAATCATTAATCGATATAATGACAGGCAAATTCGAACCGCAGCAATACAAGGATGAATACAGGAATGCACTAGAAAAAATAATCAAAGCGAAGATCCAAGGAGTTGAAATTAAAGCTTTACCGGAACCCAAACCGACTGGAATACCCGACCTCATGTCGGCACTAAGAGCCAGCATCCAGGCTGCGAGCAAAGAGCCTGCGGGTACCCGCAAACGTTAGTAACTTTTTGAGAAAAATACGATGGTTGCAGCTCTCAAGGAATACAGGGAAAAACGCAAGTTTGGGACCACACCTGAACCGCCGGCAGTTGAAAAAACTGGCGTGGGAACACTTATATTCGTGGTTCAAAAACATGCCGCGCGGCAACTTCATTATGATTTCCGACTTGAGCTTGACGGCGTACTCAAGTCATGGGCAGTACCTGCCGGACCTTCGCTCAATCCCGCTGAAAAACGCCTGGCTGTCATGGTAGAGGACCACCCGATTGACTACGCGACCTTCGAAGGGATTATCCCAAAAGGCGAGTATGGAGCGGGACAGGTTATTGTATGGGATAATGGTGATTATTCTCCTGAAAAAGAGGGCAATCTTTTTTTTGATGACCGCTCC
>CAYHBE010000330.1:0-2700 GCA_964354765.1 uncultured Dehalococcoidales bacterium
CCAATACAGTAACCGGTTCTGGTTCAGCCACTACTGGTCTTCTCGCGGCTGCTCTAAGAGTACAGGCCGTTGGTGCTGGCATGGTCACAATCATCAACAATAACATCAGTGGCAGTAAACTCTATGTCGCTGAGGTTGCCGCCGATGATAACCTGGTACTCATAAACTTCAACACTTTAACCACCAATGCGTATGGATTTAATAACACAGATGGCACTCCTGCTGGTCTAAATGCAACCAATAACTGGTGGGGTGCAGCCACTGGTCCAGCAGCTGGCGCAAACTCCGCGAACGTTACTGCTGCACCATACCTGGGCGCTGCTCCGTCTAATGGCGTTGTATCAGTCGGTGCTGCCCAGCTTGATGCGAAGGCAACTGCAAGCGTAATTGCTACCTTCTTGGCAGCCGGCCTGAATGCACCTGTGGATGCAGCAGACATACTTGGCATAGCAACTTATGCTGCCAATCCCGGTGCGACTGCTCCTTCATCTACATTAAAAGTCGGTAAATATTTCGATGTTTACGCACTTGATGTCGATGGGGATGCAGACACAGTTCGCATTCTATTCTACGGAACACTTAATGCATTCTCTGAAATTTGGGTTTACAGCCCATTCGCAGGTACATGGGTAAAGTGCTCCGATCAGTCCCTCAATACTACCAGCGGATTTATTGCGGTTGACGTGACCGCATTTACCACTCCTTCATTAATCGATTTCCGTGGTACACCATTCGTCCTGGTAGAAGCTCCTCCAGCCGCTCCTGGCAGCACACCTGCTGTTCAATCCCCGGCATTGGGTGCAACCAATATCCCGATTGACACCACCTTCACCTGGCCCGCAGTTGCCGGAGCTGTCAGCTACGAGTTCGAAATCGCTGAGGAAATCGGACAGTCTGATAAATTCTATCTGAAGGACGAAGTCGGCTCCAGCACTGTCAGCGCATTCAAACTGGTTGATACCCTGAAGTACGATACGCAGTATTGGTGGAGAGTCCGCGCCGTTAACAGCCTTGGTGTTAAGAGCGCCTATACAACCTCTTTCTTCACAACTGCGAAGGAACCACCGGCTCCAGTCGTACCGACTCCTCCAGTCGTAATTGAACAGACACCTGCACCTCAGATCACCTTAGAGATCCCGCCCGCTCAGGTAACAAAAGTTGAACCCATTCCAGCATACTTGCTCTGGGCAGTTATCGCAGTTGGCGCGATCCTGGTCATCGCCGTCATTGTCCTGATTATCAGAACCCGCAGAATCAGCTAACGGTACTGAAGTAAAGGCAATACGGTAACTACGGTTACCATCGAGCCCCCTCAAATGAGGGGGCTCGATTTTTTTATGAGAAACGAAGACTTCGACGTAATCCCTCTTCACCTTCTCCCCCGTACATGCGTATGGGGCAAGCCTTTAAAAAAGTGAGAAGAATTCTATCCCTCTTTTTGAAAGAGGGAACAAGGGAGATTACGTGAAAGAATTATTTCCTTCTTTTTGAAAGCATGTCCCAGACTTGATATGGGAAGGGAATAAGGGAGATTACGTCAACATAATCTTTTGAGTTTGTCATCGCGAGGAACTTCGAATAGACGACCCCGTATCGAGTACGGGGCAGGCTGTGGCGATCTGGAGGGGTGGTTAATGCCCACTGGGTATTCTTTTTAGTTCAATTGGTTCCATCCAGTATCGGACTACTTTCAATGGATTCCAGCTCGGAGGCTGGAATGACAAGTAGCATTTCCAGATTACCGTGTCCCGACACAATCGGGACAGGCGTACGGGGCAGGCTGTGGCGATCTGGAGGGGTGGTTAATGCCCACTGGGTATTCTTTTTAGTTCAATTGGTTCCATCCAGTATCGGACTACTTTCAATGGATTCCAGCTCGGAGGCTGGAATGACAAGTAGCATTTCCAGATTACCGTGTCCCGACACAATCGGGACAGGCGTACGGGGCAGGCATGGCGATCTCAAGGTGGGGAATACAACCCCTCCTCCCTGGGATTGCCGCGCTTGCGCTCGCAATGGGACATTTAGGAAATAACAATGACATTTCCACTACATATAAGAATCGTTCTTGCTGTTAAATTTGACATATGAACTAATAGCAAGTTACAATGACCATCGTGTCTAAAAGACTGGTCGGGGTCTGCTCTGTACTCATCAGCGTAAGCCTGATATTAGTATTTTTCCCTGTTTCATTCGTGAATGCAGGCGATGCCGAGTGGTCGGCGGTGCCCTTGCCGGCTGAGGGAGAATCGGGGCGATGGGTGCTGGCGAACGGCGCCGATGCAAAATACCTGACGGCGGCAAAAGACGGCACCCTCTATTGCTATGCCACACCAACGGGCACCACGGAACGTCTCTTTAAATCGACCGACCGCGGTACAGGTTGGATATCAACCGGTCATGTCAAAGATGTAATCACCGCGATTGCGGTTGATCCGGATAATGCAGACACTCTTTACTATGCCACCGCCTCAAATGTCTTCAGGTCGACTGATGGCGGAAACACCTTCACCTCCTTGCCTGCGAATCTTTCGTGGGGCGGAAGCAAACAGATCACGTCCCTGGCTGTGGCAAGTTTCAGCGACCGCAACCTTGTAGCTGCAGGCGTCAGCGACTGGGTCAAGGGGCAATATGGCGGTGTCTATATCCTGGACGAAAATTCGCTCTTACCGGCCTGGGCTGATACTGCCATCGGCAACT
>CAYHBE010000331.1:0-2688 GCA_964354765.1 uncultured Dehalococcoidales bacterium
CGAAACCAGTCGCCAGTTCAAGCATGTGCTGCAGCAGGTCAGTATTAAGAAACGGCATATCACAAGCGACAACTATATTCAAATCCGTAGAAGAAGTAGAAACTCCCGAGTAAATACCGCCAAGCGGCCCTTTTCCAGGGTAGACATCTGCTACAAATCGAGCGTCAGGCAACGGCATCAGGTGATTTTTGCCGTCAGTAGTAACGACAATAATAGTATTGACAATCCGCGACAGGCTGGCTACAACGCGTTCGATAACGGTTTTGCCACCGATTATTTCCAGGGCTTTGTTTCTGCCTAACCGCAGATTTTTACCGCCTGCGAGAATGATACCGGTGGCTTCCATCATTACACCGAGTTTGCGTAGTTAATGAGCCGCCAGGTAATAGTCTCGCATACCACCGTTACATCTTCCGGATCCAAATAATCAGTAATATTAGAGTCAAAAAGGAGGTTTCCTCCTGGTGGTAGTTCGGTATCACTCGCCCATATAATCAGATAAATCGGAACATTTGGGAAAGCTTTAATGAGTAGAGAGGCATCTCCCATAAACACATTAGATCCTCCGACTACTGCGCCGGCTTTAATTATGTTCCTAGGTATATCACCGAAGTACTCGACGAGAGGCTGAATGGTTCTCTTTTCGAACGTGGGGAAATACACAAGCCCACCCGGCAGGTCTCGGTAGGTGATTTGTTTTTGTGTCGGTGAAGTACCCTTTGCTTGAACGAAGTAATGCAGGAGAAGAATTTTATCGCGTAAAGAGACATCTTTATCACTTCCCGGAAGCAAAACATCAGCTTTTTTTGTGTCCAAATTGTATACCTGGTTTAAATAAATGAGCTTTACAATTCCGTTGGACTGCAGTTCCGCACCACTGTTATCGCATTGCTCTTGTACATTAACCTTTGCCAGTTTTTCACGGACAATCTCGTATGCAATATTGAGGTTATATACAGGCTTGTCTTTGGGCGGTTCATAAACCATAACTCTCTCCTTTTAATCTCCGCTCTTTTCTCTGAACCATCAAAATTAACCAAGATACAAGACACTAACAATTTCCGAAAATCCAAACTAAATTTACAGTATTGCTACATGTTTGTCTATTGTTTCTCGCTTATTGTTAAAAACACTGTGTCTGTTGTACTGCTGCCGGTAGTTCCGACCGCTGCACAACAGACACAATCTTACTTTGTTAGAACCTTCTTATTTAAGTATCCAACCAGGAATGTGAGTACAGGTTCATACCCAGTAGGACCTTTACCGTCTTGACGTATTGAACTTGTTCAGGGGTAAGTTTAGAGTTATCAATCGCCTCGCCGTCCATTACCTGGTGGACGACCTTGACAAACTCAGGTTTCTTGCCGCGGGCAATATCTATCAAGTCCTGGTCGAACGCATCAACGATCGCGGAATGGATATTGTATTTCATCAGCATCATCAGATAGGTTCGGTTAAGAATCGGCCTCAGGTTGTTGGGAGCGCCATTGGAGACATTCGAAAGACCGACGGCTGAACCGGCGCCAGGCGCGAGATCCTGCAGCATACTCATGAATTCAAGGCAGGGTTTCACATGGTTCGATTCGATATTTACTGCTGGAGTCACGATGGGATCAAACCAGATGTGCTCATTGGTAATCCCCTTCTCGTTAGCTGAATAGAGAAGTTCGGCAGCGATAGCACCGCGCTCGTTTGCATCTCTCGGTAAACCTTCTCTACCCCAGAGCAGTCCGATAAAATCGCAATTGTATTTCACAACAAAAGGCAGCTCCTCCTCCATTCTAACGAGGGAGATGGAGTTTATGAGAGCTTTGCCTTTATGCACTTTTAGGCCAGCTTCCATGGCTAAAGGGTTAGTGGTATCCAGCGAAAGGGGTTTACTAGTAACTTCCTGGACGGTTTTAACCATCCACTCCATGAACTTATCGCCTTCTTTACGTGCCGGACCAATGTTAATGTCGATATAGTCAATACCCTGCTTGGTCTCCTGGATTGCCATTTCCTGGATTGGTTTGGCATCACGTTCTTTCATCGCAGGACCAAGGGTTTTGGACATGACATTCAGGTTTTCCCCGATAAGATACATTCTTTCCTCCTGTGATTTACTTCCAGGTTTTCAGAAAAGCTGGAATGTGGGAACCCTCTCTGGGACCGACCATGATTTCCCAGCCAGGTAACTCTTCTTCAAGTCCGCCGCTTTCAGAGGCTGAGTAACCCGGGATAATGAGTTTGTGATGTTTTACTTTAGCCTCAATGCCGGATTTCTTAATAAATTGTGCCATCAGGTCAGCGACAAATTTGCCGGCCGCCCAGGCTGTCATTACAGAAAGTCCTTCTGTATCCATGACAAGCAGGTAGCTGGGTATTTTGCTGCCTTCGATTTCTCCTGAAACGATGAAATAGGTAAGAGAGAAGTTAGTGGTGATAAGCACCGGTGAGGCATCTGTAGGAGTCCCAATTTCATAAATGCCGGGTGTTGTTGCCAGCGGTCTCTGCGGATCGGTGAAGATATTTAGTCGTTCGACTACCAACGGGAATAATGATTCACCAAGTAAATCAGACAGAACGACGATACCAGCATACTTGGAAACAAACATCGATGCGATTAGAGCTTCTTTGAGTGGATTCTTAGTCATTTCAAACGGCATTACAATCGTCGGATAGCCAAGAGGCCGGGACTTCTTTACG
>CAYHBE010000332.1:0-2687 GCA_964354765.1 uncultured Dehalococcoidales bacterium
TATGAATCTCGAGTTAGAGGGGATCAAAACTTATTCAGGACCAGGAAAAGCCAGGTGCCAGTCAAAGCAAATTCTTAGGACCTGGATGTGCTTATTGGTTTAGACCAGCGAACCATCGAAATACATCAATCAGAAATCAAAAAGGATGGCTTGATAATCTATGACTCGGATAAGGTTAAGATGCAAATCGACGGTTCGAAATCAATAGGGATTGCATTCGAACAAACTGCATTGGATTCTTCGGGAAACAAGTTAATGACTAACTCTGTTGCAGTAGGTGCGGCTATAGCAATTAGCGGCTATGAGTTTGATACATTGACATTGGTTCTTAAAGAACAATTTACCCATCTGGGTGATGAGATCGTTGCAGGAAACCAGAAGGCGGCGCGCGCCGGTTATGACCTGATAAAAAAACGACCTGAGTTTATTAAGAGATCATTGGGATCGAATCCAGGCAAAATGATGCTGGTAGATGGGAATACAGCAGCCGGGATAGGAGCGATGGCGGCAGGCTGCAAGTTCGTCTCAGGCTATCCAATGACACCTACCTCCCCGATACTTGAATATATTGCCGATAAGGGAAGATCGTATAACGTAATTATGCTGCAGCCTGAGGATGAAATCGCAGCTATTAATATGGTCATCGGCGCATCTTATGCTGGGGTGAGGGCTATGACAGCTACCTCGGGTGGTGGATTCTGCCTGATGGTCGAAGGCTTGAGCCTCGCGGGAATGACTGAGACTCCAGTTGTGTGTATTCTGGGGCAGCGTCCAGGTCCTGCAATCGGCTTGCCCACCCGGACAGAGCAGGGTGAATTACTATTCTCCCTTTTCTCGGGACATGGTGAATTCCCTCGAGCTGTATTGACTCCGGCTAATATCGAAGACTGTTTTTACGCCACGGTGAAGGCTTTTAACATCGCAGATAAGTACCAGGTGCCGGTTATAATCCTCACCGACCAACATCTTGGAGCATCTTTCCAAACAGTGAAACCCTTCGACCTAAGCCAAGTAAAGATAGATAGAGGCGAGTACATTTCGGAAGACGGGAAAAAGACTAGCGACTACAAACGGTACCAATACAGTGAATCGGGTGTTTCGCCTAGAGCTATTCCGTTACCGGGTGGACCGTTAGTCGTAATCGACTCTGACGAGCATAATGAGGAAGGTCATATTATAGAGGACGCCGAGATTCGGACTAAAATGGTGAATAAGCGTTTAAGAAAAATCCAGGGACTGGGAAAAGAGATAACTCCGCCTTGGTATTTTGAAAAAGAAGGCGCCAACATCCTTCTTGTAGGTTGGGGAAGCACCTTCGGAGCCATCTCTGAAGCTGCCGACCTGTTGGAAAAAGATGGAATTCATGCAAGCGTACTGCAGCTAACACAGGTATGGCCTTTTCCAGCAGAACAAGTCGCAAAGGTACTCAGTAAAAATAAGATCAAGCCTTTTGTAGTGGAAAACAATGCTACGGGACAATTAGCGACACTTATCCGGGCTGAGACTGGAATTGCGACAGAATCGATTTTGAAATATGACGGTCGACCATTCTCGCCATCAGCAATTTTTCAAGCGGTCGAAAAGGAGGTCAAGAAAACATGGTAACGATAAAAGACTACGCGCCAGCGTCGCCTTACCAGTGGTGTCCTGGTTGCGGCAACTTTAGTATTGTAAACGCTCTAAGGCAAGCATTAGTAGCTTTAAATTTAGAACCATCACAAGTATTGCTCGTGTCCGGTATTGGGCAGGCAGGTAAAATGCCTCACTATCTCCGCGGTCATGTCCTTAACGAGTTGCACGGGAGAGGGCTTCCCGCCGCCCAAGCAGCCAAGATAGTAAATCATGAACTCAACGTGATATCAATCGGGGGCGATGGCGACGGCTATGGCGAAGGCGGCAACCATTTCCTGGGCGCTGTGAATCGTAATGTTGATATGACTTATATAGTGTGTAATAACCAGGTCTACGGATTAACCAAGGGTCAGGCATCCCCGACCAGCGATCAGGGTTTTATCACGAGGACTACCCCGGAGGGGGCATGGTTTCCAATGCGCCCTCTGGCAGTAGCAATCGCTTCTGATTGCAGTTTTGTCGCACGAGGGTTTTGTGGAGACGCGGAACAGCTCTCCGACTTGATTAAGCAGGGAATAACGCATAAAGGATTTGCTTTAATAGACGTGCTTCAGAACTGCGTTTCATTTAATAAAGTAAACACACTGGAGTGGTATAAACAAAGGGTTTACAAAGTTGAAAGCGATGGTTACGATCCTTCCAATCGATCAGCGGCTTTTGAAAAAGCTTGGGAGTGGGGTGAACGTATACCAACCGGGATTATTTATAAAGCGCAGAGATCCACATACGAGAGTCAGCTTGCGGCGATAAAAAAGATGCCTCTTGTCAGGCAGACGCTTAATCCGAAGGATTTTCAGTCGCTAATAGATGAGCTTATATAACCTGCCCACGATCGTTATATTCCAAATAACAATTTACCCTAACTCATCGTCCGGAGTAGATTCCCAAACGCGTCGCTCCTCGTCGTAGGGTGCTTCTTCTATGTGACACGTGTCTGTAATAATCATCGTTGACCTGCGGTTACCGTAAGGGAGCCATTTCCCGACGCTGTCACAACTGGGATTACCACTGCGGGCAAAAGTAATCCAGGCATCCTGGATATTCTTAGAAACCGC
>CAYHBE010000333.1:0-2680 GCA_964354765.1 uncultured Dehalococcoidales bacterium
TACATATTGCTCCGCTGTCCGAATCATGATTCCTCCTATTTCTTTATATTCTTAATATGAGTATTTATTAACAGTTTGAAGACATTCCATTAGCAATGGACTAGTGCAGGATGTCTGTATTTCACTGTACAATTAAATTCTTAGTATATCCTCCTCATTATTAAATTTTTGTTTTATCCACCAGTACCTGTTTCATGATTATGTTGGTCATTCTCGATGCGTATTCTTCGCAGGTAACCAGGTCTTTTAAAAACCAACGTCTCGTCGCGAATAGACCTCTTAACATGTATGTATTAAAGGCTACCAATGTTACATCATCCGTTTCAAATTCTTCAGCCGCGATTCCATCTTTTATTAAATCTTCGAAAAAATGTATCAGGTCGCGAACCACTGATGAAACCTTTTCTTGCACATCCGGCTCCATGTGGACTTTTTCGCGGTCTAGAAAAGCAGTTTGCTCAAGTGCTGGCGGCGGCACGGTGAGCCAGAATTTTACACAGGCACGAAAAGCTTCTGTCGGGCTGACGTTACCCAGGTTCTTTCTTATAGTTTTCACTGATTGGTGAAAATATAGTGAATTCTCGGCAACCAACCGGATGATTTCATCTTTTGATTCCACAAAATGGTACAGCCCGCCAGTTGTGATGCCGATAGCCTTAGCAATTTCTCGCATCGAAGTATTGGCTACACCTTTTTGCATAAAAAGATGAATCGCCGTATCGAAAATCTGCTTCCTTCGTTCGAGATAAGTTTTTTCTTTCTTATTGGTAGAATGGACGGTATTAGTCATATATTTATTCTTTGTATATTACGAGACCAAAAAAGATACCATACGTTTGGTATACAAACACTGCGCATAGGATAATAGAAAAGGCTCCAAATGTCAACTATCGGGGCTAAGTAGATTAGCGTAACATTAAAATTTGTTTCTTACTTTAAATTCCTTCATGTGGTTGATACAAGAAAAAACAAATCATATAAACATTGTGAATCATCTGTTAACGCAACTTAACCGTGGACATTCAAATTGAACAAAATACCTAATATTAAAAAATATTGAAAATTGCCTATTCGGTAGCGTCAAAGTAACATGTGCAGCGATAAGTAGATTGAGTATAAAAAAGTTGTGACTTGTAGAGGGGACTAAACAAAGACTGGTTTTTGAATAAGTTCCTTCAATCCGATGAGGTTCATCAATTGTTCAGTATCGACGCTGTAGTATAAAGCCTGTTGAACGCTGACTTCCTTTTCTACTACCAGCTTTGCGAGGGCTTGATTCAGTGTCTGCATTTTCTCTTTGATACCTAATTGAATAGCATTTTGGAGGTACTGAGTTTTCCCTTCGCGGATGCTATTTCTTACTGCAGAATTTGCGATCATGATCTCAGAAGCAGGCACCCGTCCACCTCTAATTCGCGGTAAAAGTACCTGTGAGAAAACGGCGAGCAGCACCTGGGATAGTTGAACTCTCATCTGTGCTTGTTGTCCGGGCGGGAATACATCTACGATCCTATCGATAGTCTGGGTAGCATCGTTAGTATGCAGCGTACCCATTACCAGGTGGCCGGTTTCAGCGGCAGTGATAGCTGCGCTAATTGTCTCCAGATCACGCATTTCCCCGACTACAAGAACATCTGGATCGTGCCTTAAAGTATTCCATAGCGCCTGGCTGAATGATTCGGTATCCTTACCCACTTCCAACTGTAGTATCATTGATTTTTTATTCGGATGAACATATTCAATAGGGTCTTCGACGGTAATAATATGGCGACTGTCATTTTCATTTATATAGTTAACCATGGCCGCGAGTGTCGTGGATTTTCCGCTGCCTGTTGGACCTGTAACCAGTATCAATCCTTTTCGGGCATTGGTCATTTCTGCGTATATGTCCGGTAACCCCATCCTCGAAAGAGGTGTTACTTCCTTAGCAATCATTCGGAAAGTAAAGCTTAAAGCACCGCGTTGAAATAAAACATTAACCCTGAACCTACCTGTTTCCGGCACAACGAAGGCAAAATCAAGTTGTTTCTTTGCTAGGAATACTTGCTGCTGTCTTTCATTAGTAATGGATGAAAACAATTCCTGGAGAGCTTGAGTTGTGAGAAATTCCTCGCCCTTTAAAGTCTTTAATGCACCGTCAATGCGTACAATTGGATAACTATTTGCGTTCAAATGCAAATCCGAAGCGTTTTCTTCAACCGAATATTTTAATAGTTTGTTAATATCCATAGTGTATTAAACCTGGTTCTCAAATGTGTAATCGCGCAATTTCACTATTATGGATTTCTACCTATTCTCGTTCGATTCGCTTAATTTTATTTACCTCGGCTCTTAACCTTTCAATATCGCCTTCGACAAACAGCCGCCAGCCATTTCTGTCCCTGATCTTTACGTCAGGAAAACGGCCTTCCCTGATCCAGCGGAGCAATGTATTCCTCCTCGTCCCAGCTAGTTCGCAAGCTTCCGCAATCATATAGTATGTATGATGATCTATTAAGATTGGCATTGAACCAACCAACCTCCCTGATTTATGAGCTATGCTTTTCTATTCGTGGATCAGTACATTATGATGTGTTTGAATATATTCATCATTGCTCATCTAACCAGAGGGAACAATCACTCAATATGACTAAACATCTTGGTAAAGTAGTACCAGGTACTATATATGCCAATTGAATTC
>CAYHBE010000334.1:0-2664 GCA_964354765.1 uncultured Dehalococcoidales bacterium
CCCCTCATGCCGGCCAGAGCGTTCAAGCCGTCTGCATCGATGACCAACGATGGCAAGCGTGTTTCCGACCCCGAAGCGCCACCGGCGGTGTCCACGAAGCCCAGGTGGCTCCGCTTCTCGCCCCGCGGCAGGCAGAGAAGACGTGCCACGAACTCGATGGTCTGTGGGTCGCGGCCGAGGCCTGGTCCCAGGAGCAGTGCGTCGTAACCTTCCATGTGACTCCGAAGCACTGCGACAGCCTCAGGCACCAGCGCTCCCATGTGGTGCGGGAGCAACAGGAATGTGGCCTCACTCAGTTTTGTTGCCAGGATAGGGTGCAGCATCTCAGCAACCGCCAGAGTGGCCAGGCCGGCGCCGACGCGCATGGCGGCAGTTGCGGCCAGATGCGGGGCGCCGCTATAGTTCGCCGAACCTGCCACGATCAGGGCCTTGCCGCATGTCCCCTTGTGAGCGTCCAACGGACGCTTCGGAAGAACGGATCGAACGAGCACGGGAGTGGCAACTTCAAGAGGGATGTCCCTGGCCAGCTTATCAGGAATGCCAATGTCTGCTACGACGAGTTCGCCCACCGAAGCAGACCCCGGGAACAGGAACTGGCCTACCTTGGGGAATCCAAACGTAACCGTCGCGCTTGCTCGCAAGGTGGCCGCGTCCACTGCCCCAGTGTCGCCGTTGAGACCGCTGGGCACGTCGACGGCAACGACCATTGGCGCGTCAGAGCATCTCGGCGTCGCGACGGATGCTAGCTGCACGAAAGGGTCGGCACTGTTGCCTCGGTGGGATCTTGCGAGGGACTTGGTCACCGCGCGAAGGGTATCCAGGAGCGTGCCGCTGATCGGTTTGGACGCGCCCGTTCCCAGAAGGGCGTCCACGACAAAGTCCGACTGGGCCACGGCACGTCTTAGGCGCGCAAAGCCTTCGTCTTCATGACTCCAGATGGTGGGGATGCCCGCGGACTCGACGCGTTTCCAGTTGGCGTCACCTGCAGCCTCGCGCTTCCAGCAGAATACGAGAACTTTGGCTCCCGCCTGATGGAGGTAGTACGCAGCAACCAGGCCATCGCCACCGTTGTTCCCAGGGCCAACCAGTACCACAACCCGTTTGCCGCGCACCTCACGTTTTTCCAGCCAGGCGGCCACAGCGCGCCCTGCGTTCTCCATCATGGCGGCAAATGGCAGCCCCTGGGCGTCTGCCGCACGCTCCAGAGCACGCATCTGTTCTACGGTCACAACCTTCATGTGCTGGGAACCCCCACGGGCCTATGACCACAAGTTCACGTTCGAACGGCGCAATGCCAGTCTACGCATTGTAGAGAACAACACTTGTTCTGTCAAAGGGAAGGCCCTTTTCGCGCCGGGCATCGCGCCTCCGGGCCTGCGGCAATCCGCCTTGAGGTCTCCGAGACGGGTTTGACGTGGGCCAAAAGCACCCTATGATGGGCATCACTGAGTCCTGGACACGGGTTAGAGCAGTGGGAGAGACGTGAGCATGCGGACACTAAAGGGAGTGATCCTCGATTTTGGCGGGGTGTTCACTCGGGTCCGGCAACGCTCTTGGGTGCTTCGCCGAGCCGAAGCCCGGCTAGGCTTGCCAGGCGACGCGCTGACCGAGCTGCTTTTCACGGGAGAGCATTGGTTTGCCGCGTCGACCGGGCGTGCCTCGGTGGACGAGTACTGGAAGACGATCTGCGCCGCGCTCGACGGGCAAGTGCCCGCGGAGTTGCAGCCATTCAAGGAGAATCCCTTTGCCTACGAAGAATTGAATCGGAGCATGGTCGCCATCGCGAAGAGGCTGCACAAGCGCCATAGGACGGCCCTCCTCAGCAATGCGACCCCTCTCCTGGATCGGCTGCTGTGCGAACTCGATCTCGACCACCTGTTCGACGCAGTCATCAACTCGTCGCGCGTTGGCCTGCGCAAACCAGACCCTGCCATCTATCTCTTGACGCTGGAGCGGCTTGGACTGCGGGCCGAGGAGTGCCTGTTCGTTGACGACAAGCAGCGCAACACTGAGGTTGCGCTTGCGCTCGGCATGCATGCCGTCACATTCAGTTCGGCATCGCAGCTTGAGCGGGAGCTGAAGACGCTGCCGCTATCCGCATGAGCCGGCGGTTGGGGCGGCCCTGCGCGACGAGCTGGCCGGAATCGGGGAGTGCTGAGCCTAGGTGACGAGCTTGTACCCTCGCCCGTGCACTGTCACGACGTAGCAGCAATCCTTCGGATCAGGTTCGATGTCCTCGCGCAAGCGGCTGACCAACTTGGCTATGCGCGGGTCGTCCACTTTGTCGATATAGTCCGAGGACCAGACAGCCTCCACCAGCCCGTACTTGTCGCAAATGCAGTTCGCGTTGTCGTAGAGGTAGAGCAGCAGTTTGTACTCCAGCTTGGTCAGCGGCGGGATGCGTTTCCCGTCCACCCAAACATCGCCCGCCGCCTTGTCCACCCAGATTCCCTTGGTCACGGGCCCTTTGGGCGCAGTGGGCGACTCCGACAGCAGTTCCTCGCCGGCCTCTTCACTGCGCAGTATGAAATCGCGTAGTGCCGACGAGAACGGGCGTTTGTCAACGACGTATCCCTTCAACTGAAGGAGATGCAGCGTCGGGCTCTCTGGGGATTCCCTGCCGTGTGCCAGCGAGACCAGGAGTGCCTTCTCGGGCGCAGCCAG
>CAYHBE010000335.1:0-2659 GCA_964354765.1 uncultured Dehalococcoidales bacterium
AATTCTTTGGATCCCCGCTCGGAGGCGGGGATGACAAAGGAGAGAAGGAGGCTGGAGTGACACAGTAGAAGAAATCTGGGATGACAAGGGAGAGAAGAAAGATAGTGTTCCGACCTCACTCCTTTAATCCTCTCTCCGTAAACAGAGAGAGGAAACCGTAATTAAATTAATTCCTCGCCCTTGATGGGAGAGGCAAGGTGAGGGTGACTATACTTTTTATGGATCCCAGATCGGGGTCTGGGATGACAAGTTGTAGGAGGGGGCTGGAATGACACTTCCTTTTTTATGTGTCATTATCGGGCTTGACCTGATAATCCATGAAAGTGACGTTACTTCTTTGGATCCCCGCTCGGAGGCGGGGATGACAAAGGAGAGAAGGAGGCTGGAATGACACAGGAGAAGGGGTCTGGGATGACAAGGGAGAAGAGGGGAGGGTTATTTATCGGCGCCGTCTTCAGCATCGGCGCTAGAGTTCATTTTTGTAAGGAAGAGGGCAACATCTACCTGTCGGAAACGGCGGTCGCCGCGCACATTTATCTGGTACGACTTCAGCACTCCCCGGTTGCTCCACCGTCGCACCGTATTAACGTGGACATGGAGCAGGTTTGCCACTTCACGTACCGTCAGCATCGGTTCGGTGCCGCGTTTAATCAACATAATACACGCTTCTATTCAACAAGTAATCTTAACGTACTTTAACTTACCTAAACTGTATAGTTCAATCACCCGAAGGTACTAATCCTTTCGGACTTAAGTAATAGTTCGAAAGTAATAGTCGGTCAAGATAAGGTAAGTAAAGTAAAGTGTTGGTATATTGATTTTCCAGAGGGTTTGATGTATTGTGGCTATAGTTTAGCGATTTTGATGGTCTTGAAATACCCACGTGTCAGAAGTATATTCCCCGGAGGGAAAATCGGTAGCAAAAAGTGTTTTACCACTAGAGCCGGTGACTTCTCCAAAAGTTTATCACATTTGATCCCGTGTTCCATTGACTTTGTATATTTGTCTTCGTAAGGAACAGGAAAATTAGATGAAAAGCCGGTTGGTCCATCTACATGAAGGTGAGTTCCTTCTAGGTCTGGTAAGAGGCCTGGCGCTCGTCCTGGCGCTGGCACTATTTCTATTCTTTTCCGAAGTAAGACCATTCCTCGTGCACGATCATATCCTGATTTCTACCGTCATAATTTATACACTGGTCCGCATTTTTTATTTTTCTTATGGAAACGGCAACAAGTGGCTTGCTGCCAGCATCATCTCATTTGACGTAGCTTTCTGCTGCTACCTTCCGTACGTGACCGGCGGTTTGCACAGTCCCTTCATACTTTTCCCATTGACCGCGATCCTATCGGTGGCATTGTTCTTCCGACAGCGCGTCACCTATGTCATCGCGATGCTGGTTTCGGTCCTGGTCATCGGCAGCGAAATTCTCTCGCGGCAGCTTTTACACGCCGGCACCTATTTACCGAGCCAGGTATATATCGCGCTGCTGGCGATGTATGTCATCATCGCCTTCCTTATCGCCTGGCTGCCTTACGTGGCAAACTTATCACTATCGGTGACAATTAAAGAACGGACCATCATCGAAGAGAGAAGCCGACTATCGAGGGAGCTGCATGACGGACCGGCGCAAAGACTGAGCAGTCTGATCCTGAAAACCGACCTGCTGCGTTCGATTATGGAAGGCGGAAAGAGTGACGAAGTTTCAGGGCATATCGAAGAACTGAAGCGCGATCTGCAGAGTACTTATACAGAGGTCAGGGAAATTATCGATCAGCTCCGTATAAAAATACCGGAAAATCCGCGGATGATGCCGACCCTGGCGCAATTTACACAGGAGTTCGCGCACAGCACGGGCATCAACTGCCAGCTTTACCTGGCGGACGGTTATTCCGATTTGCCGCCGCTGGTAACTGTCGAGCTGCTGCGTGTCGTCCAGGAAGCTCTGACCAATGTGAAAAAGCACAGCGGCGCAGATATGATCGAGGTTAAATTCGAATCGACTCCCGAACTGGTAAAAGTCATCATCAGGGATAACGGCAAGGGATTTCAGCCGGGGTCGGGCAACGGGCAGCACGGTCTAAAGGTGATGCAGGAGCGCGCCGAAGGGCTTGGCGGGACACTCGACGTGATCAGCTCTCCAGGTCGCGGTACGACCATCGAAGTGGCAATCCCAATGCAGAACCGTCTCGTCAGGAGATTCTATGGTTAAAATCATGATCGTCGACGACCACGTTATTTTGCGCGAGGGGTTGAAAGCCGTCTTATCCAGGGAGCCGGACTTCAAAGTCGTCGGGGAAGCATCCGACGGGAGCGAGGGAGTCAAAAAAGCCCTCGAACTAAAGCCGGATGTCGTCCTGATGGATATCCAGATGCCGTACAGCGGCTTGCAGGCGACCATGGACATCACAAATGCGCTGCCTGACACGAAGATACTCATCATCACCGTCTCCGAGACCGAAGCCGACCTCGTTAACGCGGTTAAAGCTGGGGCACGCGGCTATTTATTGAAAGGTATGGATGCCAAAGAGCTGGTGGCGGCTGTGAGGACGGTGGCATCCGGCGGGGCGATTTTTACGCCGTCGATTGCCGCCAGGCTGCTCGACGATTTTAAGGCTGATTTGAACAAGAATAGTACTGAAGAAGTGGACCTGACGAGTCG
>CAYHBE010000336.1:0-2659 GCA_964354765.1 uncultured Dehalococcoidales bacterium
CGGGAACGTTGCTGAGGTCTTTCGCGGGCTCCGCGCGCGGCTTCGTTGGCGCGGCGCCGATCTGCGGCTTGACGCCCACGGCGATTTCAGCGACTACGCGGCCGGCCTTCTCGCCGCCTCGAACGAACGAAGCAACCGACGCGGCGATCTTGCTCTCGGTATTTGCGAGCATGACGCCTGTGGCGCGCTCGATGGTCGCGCGGGCCTGCAAGTCGACGAGGGTCGCGAGGGCCTTCCCGACAAGCGGGACGCTGCCGAGCGCCGAGATCGTGAGGCGTTCCACGGCGTCCTTTGAAAGCACGTCCGCGGCTTCTTTGGCGGCCGTCCCGGTCATCAACGTCGTGCGAGAGGAGTAGGAGCCCAGATCCACGGCCAGATCGGTATCTCCGGAATTTACCTTGATATCACTCAGGGGGATGCTCAGCACCTCGGCGACGATCATGGCCAGCATGGTGTCGCTGCCCTGGCCGATGTCGGCGGCGCCGGATTCGACGATGACACCTCCGCCCAGTTCGCTGGCCTTGACGATCACCGTGGCGTGGTAGGTCCTGGAATTATAAATGGGATAGCCGGCTCCGGAAACGAAGAAGCCGCAGGCGACGCCTCGGCCCTTGCCGTCGCCCCGAGGATGCTTGTCGTGCTTTTTCCAGGCACCGCTGGCGCGAATGGCTTCGAGAGCCTGCTTCATGCCGAAGCTGGATAGATAAAGCTCATTACAAGTGGTCTCGCCCGCTTCGCGGACATTTTTCAGGCGCAACTCCAGCGGATCTATTTTAAGTTCCTCAGCGATGCGGTCTAACTGCATCTCGAAGCAGGCGCGAGCGATCACCGCTCCGTGGCCTCGCTGAGCGCCGCAGGCAGGCTTGTTCGTGACGACACGGTAGCCGTCGTATTTCATATTCTCGAGGCGATAGGGGCCGCCTAAGAGAGATCCGGCATAATAGACCGTCGCGATGCCGAAGCTCGCGTAAGCTCCGCCGTCGAGAATGGCTTCGTGTTCCAGAAAGACCAGCGTGCCGTCTTTTTTCACGCCGGTGGTCATCTTGTGAAAGAACTGGTGGCGGGCGCGGGAGTGCAGGAAAACCTGCTCGCGGTCAAAGGTGGTCTTCACCGGCCGGCCGGTTTTCATCGCCAGGAAACAGGTGATCAATTCCATCGAGGAGCAGGCCGCCTTGGGGCCGAAGCCGCCGCCCACGGCGGGCTTCACCACGCGGACTTTGTGCAGCGGGACCTTCAGCGCCATCGCCAAGGTGCGCTGGACATAGTGCGGAGCCTGCGTGGAGCTGTACATGGTCAGGTAGCCCCGGTCATCATAAGTCGCCAGCGCGCATTGCGGCTCCATGAAGGCGGCGTCCTGCATCTTGGAGGATAATGAATCGGTGCGGACGTAGTCGGCCTGGCTCTTGGTGGCATCCACATCGCCGAAATGCCAGTGGACTTCCTGGACGATGTTGCGCTTGTATTTATCGTGCACCAGTGGCGCGCCTTCATTCATGCCCAAGCGCCCATCAAAAACGGCAGGCAGCTCCTCGAATTCGACCTTGATCAGGTCAAGCGCTTGTCTGGCGATGACCGGGCTGGCCGCGGCTACCGCAGCGATTTCGTCGCCGACGTAGCGGACCTTATCCGAGGCGAGCATCTGCTCATCGTAGCGAGCCGGGCTGACGCCGAAGACAATTCCCGGCGTTTCCTTGTGAGTGATGACGGCGTAAACTCCGCGCAGCTTTTCGGCGGCGGAAGTGTCAATGCTGACGATGCGGGCGTGCGCCTGCGGGCTGTGCAGGATGGCTCCGTAGATCATGCCGGCCATTTCGAGGTCGTCAGTGTATTTGGCGCGGCCGGTGACCTTGTCGAAGGCGTCCACGCGCGGGGCGCGGGTGTTGAGGATCTTGTAGCCGCTCATGCCACCGCCTCCGCGTTTTCGCGCATCCACGCGGCCGCTTTCTGCACCGCTTCGACGATCTTCTGATATCCCGTGCAGCGGCACAGATTGCCGGACATGGCCAAGCGAATATCGTGTTCGGATGGATTGGGATTATTCTTCAAGAGCGCCAGCGAGATCAGCACCATCCCCGGCGTGCAGAAGCCGCACTGGATGGCGCCCTGTTCGATGAAAGCCTTTTGGATGGGATGCAATTCGTTGCCGTTGGCCACGCCTTCAATGGTTAATATCTCGCGACCCTCGGCTTCGAGCGCCAGAACCAGGCAGGAAAACGAGGGCACGCCGTCAATCAGCACCGTGCAGGCGCCGCAGTCGCCGATGCCGCAGCCCTTCTTGGTGCCGGTCAGGCCCAGATCATAGCGCAGCGCATCCGCCAGCGTGCGATTGGGCGACGCAACGAATTCCTGGGGCCGGCCGTTGACGGTGAGATTTATGATGCGCTTCATGTTTTCTTACGCCTGAGCTCGTTCGAGTGATTGTGATAATGCGCGGTTCACCAGAATCGGCACCATCTCCACTCGATACAGCGCCGACCCGCGATGATCGGTGATGGGTTTGCATTCGCCCGAGGCGAACCTGCCCGCCTTCTCAAAATTCTCGCTCGAGGGCTTCTTGCCTTTCAGAAAATCGGCCGCTTTCTTCGCCAAGATGGGCGTGGGAGCGACGGCTCCCAGAGCGATGCGCTCAGCGATCTGCTCCTGGAATTCGCCAAGCAGA
>CAYHBE010000337.1:0-2656 GCA_964354765.1 uncultured Dehalococcoidales bacterium
TATGAACGGCGGGCAAACAGCTATCTCGACGTTAGCGGTCGCTTCGAGCTGCGGCTTCATGATGTTCACTAGCTTGACCGCTTCGTCGATCGTTGTATTCATTTTCCAGTTGCCGGCGATGAAAGGAACGCGCATTTTCTACTCCCGATTTATTAGTTAAGTACACTGTAGCACAGCGAGCAAATCAGTAAAAGCTATTAGCTTGGACCTATCAGTTGAAAACCATTGAGTTATAACCCTTTGTAGGATATCATGAATGCAGCTATTGAGACAGGGAGTGTAATATGTTTCCATTAGAAGGGCTTCTCGTCCTTGATTTGGCTCGTGGGTACCCTGGAGCTTATTCCACGATGTTCCTGGGAGATTTTGGAGCCCAGGTTATTCGAATTGATCCACCTGCGCGGAGTAACGCTTCACAAGAGGCTCTTTTAAGAGAGGCAGCTTTTAATACTGTCAATCGAAATAAACGAAGTATGGTCATCAATATGCAAGTGGAAGACGGGCAGGCTGTATTCTATCGATTGGTGAAAAAGGCTGACATTCTCCTCGAAGGGTTCCGTCCAGGTGTGATGAAACGCCTCAAGGCTGACTACGACATACTAAAAGAAATCAATCCGCGACTTATCTATTGTTCATCGAGCGGCTTCGGACAGACGGGACCTTACAAAGAATTACCTGCCCACGACATGAACTTCATCGCAATTGGAGGATTGTTGAGCCAGATCGGACCTAAAGGTGGAACTCCAACCTTGCCGAGCAATTTCCTGGCGGATATGGCTGGCGCTGGTTTGCATGGAGTCATCGGCATCTTGTTAGCACTCGCTGCTCGGGAAAAGACTGGAAAAGGTCAATACGTTGACATCGCTTACCTGGATGGTGCTTTATCACTGCTTGCGTATGATACACCCCGTTATTTTGGTTACGGATATGTGCCGAAGCGTGGCGAATCTAATTATACCGGCGCATTGCCCTGGATTAACACATATAAATGCAAAGATGGAGAATATATCGCCGTTGCAACGCTTGAAGCACACCTTTATGCAAATCTGTGCAAAGCAATTGGACGTGAAGACCTTAGTTCAAAGCAATACACCACACCTGAAGAAAATGAAAAAATCAAGGACATTTTTGCAGGTATATTCCTGATGAAAACAAGGAATGAATGGTGGGAATATTTCAAAGATAAAAACACCTGTGTCGCGCCGGTCAATTATCTCAACGAGACATTCGCTGACCCCCAGGTCCTGCACCGGGAAATGGTCGTCGAAAAAATCCATCCGCAGCTTGGGAAAGTGAAACAGCTGGGTATACCCATCAAACTATCGGAGACTCCCGGAGAGATCAGAGACCTGGGCGTACCTGCAGGCACACATACACAGGAGATACTTGCTGAACTTGGATATTCCAGCGACGAAATTAAGAGCTTAAACGATCAGAGAGTAGTGCAAAGTGTGTAAATGCGTTTACGTCCAGGGCTTCAAAAAGAGCCCGTAAAGAATACCAAGCACGAGCATTTCACCCAGTCCGGTAAGAAGCGTGTAAAGCAATGTTCTACCAGGTATTTTAAACATCATCCAGCTAGAGGCTACAGACATAACAACACGGAAGAACCATGCGAAAACTGCGAATGTTAGACCTTTTAACAGTCCGGTGCTACCGGGAAGACTTTCGTAAAGGATAATAAATATTCCTGCCATCACAAATCCGTAGGCAAGGTCGATGATTATTCCCGTCGGCATATTCAAAAAAGTTTTTGCGATTGGCTTATAAACTTCGAAGAGTTTCTGGGCGAGAGGATTGCCGTTGATCAGACCGTCCATAATCCCGAAAAGAATGCCGCTGACCAGGCTTACGATTATATAGCTAATCATGCGGTTGCCCCCCATTAATAAACTAGCTCAAGTCAAAAGAGCTTGAATATCTTTTTAAGGAGCCAGACAATTATTAATATCACTGCGAGTATTAGCGCTATGTGGATCAGGAAGCCCAGGCTGAGGATAAATAACCCAAATAGCCAGAACAGAAAAAGAATGATGCCGATAGCCAATAATATGCCCATATAACCTCCACTCGTTTAGTGCGCTTTGGACCTGGACTGATCTCGATATATCTATATAATCTTCAATCGTTTTGCGATGAATAAATTTTACACCGCTCGAGCAAGGAGGTACTTTGGCTCAGGGATATTAATTACTTTTAGGTGTTTTGACGTTTTTTCCAGTTGATGACGCGAGACATAGCTTGACCAGCTTGATGCAGTGAATAGAAAACAGGCAGCCCCGCTTTTACGAAAGCTTCCTGGGCTCCCAGGAAATCCTTCAGGTTGTTTATATTAATTGGTTGTCTTAACACGAGCAGAACAGGTTTGCCGCTGGCTTGCTTGACAGTATGGATAGCTTCGATTGTCGGTTCGAGGAAAGACGGCTGGGCGAACCTGCCCCCGCCCCAGCTGCTGATCGGGTGGAAGCCAATGTGATAGAGCAACATATTGACATCCGGCAGTTGGCTGGCAACCTTTAACGTGGCGCCTATCGCATCCGGCATTGCCAGGTTGCTGGCGTCAAGGGGATTGATAAAAATCGCGCCGGCAAGGGGTAAAAATTTGAGTAATTCAGCTTGAGTAGCTTTAGAAAGCGGCGGCATCTGCAACCCTGCC
>CAYHBE010000338.1:0-2651 GCA_964354765.1 uncultured Dehalococcoidales bacterium
CGCAAATATTCCAATAGGAGGCATCGACCGTGGATTTTACTTTTACTCAAGAACAGGAAAAACTTAGACAGGAAGTCCGCGACTTCTTCGTAAAGGAACTCCCCTCGGATTTCCGTCCCGGACTCTCTGCCCGCCGCGCTGCCAATAGCGGCCAGTACGATTTCTGGATGGCTCTACAGAAGAAAGCCGGAACTAAAGGCTACCTTACCCCTGGTTGGTCGAAAGAGAGCGGCGGTTTGGGCTTGAGCGACATGGAGCAGGGCATCGTTAACGAGGAGACCGGCTACTGGGGTATCGCCTGGCCCGATAGCATGGGACTCCGCATCTGCGGACCGCCTTTGCACGTCTTCGGCACCGAGGAACAGAAACGCAAGTTTCTCCCCGATATCGCCAGCGGCAAGACCATCTGGTACGAGGCTTTTACCGAACCCGACGCCGGCTCCGATGAAGCCAACGTCGCGCTCCGGGCAATCGCGGACGGCGACTACTATGTGCTCAATGGCCAGAAATGTTTCATGACTGCGCCCGGTCCTGCCGACTACCTGTATACTCTTGCCAGGACGGCAGTCACTACCCCCAAGCACCGCGGCCTCAGCCTGTTCCTTATCGACGCTCATGCCCCGGGTATCAGCTACCGTGCTCTACCTACGATGGGCAATTTCACCGTCGAGATATTTTTTGAAAACGTACGTATCCATAAAGACGCCCTTCTCGGCGAACTGAACCGCGGTTTTTATCATGCCATGGTCACCTTCGAGTTCGAGCGCAGCAGCACCGGCACGCCCGCCGGCACCAGGCGTTCACTCGAGGAACTTGTCCAGTTCAGCAAGGAAGAGAAGCGCGACGGCAAGGAGCTGATCGAGGACCCCGGCATTAGAGAACTGCTCGCTGACCGTGCCATCGAGTGGGAGCTTGCCTGGCTCGGCGGTTGGCGCGATTGCTGGTTCTTCTCGCAGCGCAAAAGACTCGGATCGCCGCCGCCCAGCACCAGCGCTTACCGTAACAAGACCGCCTCCGGTCCCCGCTCCGAAGCGCTTATGGATACTCTGGGAATGTTCGGACTGCTCCGCCGCACGTCGAAGTACTCCAAGCTCGCTGGAGAGGCGGAACGCACCTGGCAGGTGTCACGCAGCACGCATCCTGCTGGCACTATCGAAATCAATAAAATCGTGCTGGCTGGTCGAGGGCTGGGCTTGCCGAGGGTGCCCGCCAAATTCAACAAGGACATCGCCAAATCGCTGGGTGAGAAGGAGTAAGCCATGGAATTCACATATACTGAAGAACAGCAAATGCTGCGCAAGATGGCGCGCGAATTCCTCGAGAAGGAATGCCCCGAGCGTTTCGTCCGCGACATGGAGAAGGACGAGCGAGGTTATTCACGGGAGCTGTGGGCGAAAATGGCTGAGCTTGGCTGGTTGGGTCTCATTTTCCCCGAGAAATACGGCGGGACGGCAGGCACCATCGCCGATATGGCAGTCCTTTATGAAGAGTTCGGCCGGGCGATACTGCCTTCACCCCATTTCTCGACCGTCATCCTCTGCGGGATGACCATTCTCAACGCCGGCACTGAAGGCCAGAAAAAGGAATTCCTCACCAGGATTATTCAGGGCAAAACGGTTATGGCATTAGCTTTAACCGAGCCTGAAACCAGCTGGGATGGCAAGTCCTGGGACCCCGAAGGCGTCACCATGCGCGCCCGTCAGGACGGCGATGACTATATCCTCAGCGGTACCAAGCTCTTTGTCCACGATGCCTGTAACGCCGACTACTTCATCGTTGCCACCCGTACCCGTGCCACCCGCGATCCGGTCAACGGCATCACCCTCTTCATAGTCGATGCCAGGGATGCCGGGCTGAAGTACACGGTTCTGAAAACACTCGCCGGCGATAAGCAGTGCGAAGTCGTCTTCGATAACATCCGTGTCAACAATACTTGTATTGTCGGGCCGCTGCACCGGGGGTGGGGACCGCTCTCGCAGGTCATGAAAGTCGGGGCGGTAATTCTCTGCGCGCAGATGCTCGGCGGCTCTCAACGGCTCTGCGAAATAACCCAGGACTATGCCAAGACGAGAGTCCAGTTCGATATGCCCATCGGCATTAACCAGTATGTCCAGGAGCACTGCGTCAACCAGTACGCCGATACCGATGGCATTAAATGGTCGACTTACTATGCTGCCTGGAAACTGGATAAAGGAGACCCCGCTGATTTCGAAGTATCGATTGCCAAGGCATGGTCGAGTGACGCTTACGAGCGAATTTGCTGGTATGCACACCAGGTATTTGCCGGTGTTGGCTTTACGGTGAACGATGGTGTCTTGCCGCTATTCACTCGCCGAGCTAAAGTTTTGCAGCTTTACCTCGGCGACACCGCTTATCATAAGGAGAAGATTGTTCGAGAGCTGGAGAAATGGCAGAAGCCTGAGATGCCTCAGGGACCGGCGCTTGGTCTTTGGGACAATGACCCCGAGCTCGTTGTCCCCGACTGGTACGAACCCTGGGCAGCGCTCTGTAAGCCAGCATAATTGTCATCCCAGCCTCCAACCTTGTCCCGTACCTGATACGGGATGGGATCCATAAAAATGTAGAGGTGGAGAGAGGGTGAATCTGAATTTGTCATTGTGAACGCAGTGAATCAATCTCAGGGTGGGGAG
>CAYHBE010000339.1:0-2650 GCA_964354765.1 uncultured Dehalococcoidales bacterium
AAATGCCACCAATAATATTGATTTCCGTATTACTTATCGGTTTAAGTACTCTCCCATCTGTGGTTATCAGAACATAATCTGCAATCTCAATTTCAATGGTACCTAAGGTGTCAAAGTCACTAAATGTAGAATGGATTCTAGGATATATGTCATATTTACCGGTCAACTCTTCCCACATAGGCGGAATACCTTCGATATCGGGGTATCGAGGACAAACAAAATGGTCACCCATGGTAACGACCATGACATCCTCCTCATCCGAGCTATCTACAAAGAACTCCAACTCAATATTTTCCACATCGGCCAGCCAGTGGCTTAGCCTAAACCGGGACTGACTGATAGGAATCATGGTGATCTTTTGACCCTGATAAACTGTCTTCGGTTTATCGTCGGTGAGGATTATCTCAATAATTTCTCCGTTTAGCACGTATTTACCTACATATCTCTCGAGCATTGATTTGTTGACATCTACTGCTTTAGCCGGCTCTTCCTCTTGATGGGTAATGCCATATTTAGTTTCCAGCATGAGCCTGAGAGTGTCGATGGCCAACTGATTCTGCAAATCTTCAAAGGCATCAGAATTGGAAAATACTATAAAGCTGAGTTTTCTTTCGGGCAGTAATGCAATCATTGAAATAAAACCCTGGTTAGTACCGGAATGCAGCACTACCAATTCACCCAACTGTCTCTTATCCGTAAACCATGTTAATCCGTTGGACTTAGGATCTGCTGGCTTTGTGTATTGCGCTTCATACATAGACCATAACGTATCGCGAGAAATAATTTGATCTGTGCCCGATTCCCCAACACTTAAAAGATATTGTGCAAATTTGATCATGTCGTGCATCGTAGACTGCATATTGCCTGAAGCCAGTTCGATAATATCGAACTGATCATAAGGTCTGTTCTGACCGTCTTCCTGATAGTATCCCATGGCAACGTTGAGAGCGGGAGCCGTTCCATAAAGCAATGGATCTGAACCGAATGCGGTATCCTGCATGCCCAAAGGAACCAGGATCTCGTCTCTCATATAGTAAGGCCAGCCTGAAACAGCATCTGGAGTCGGAGGTTCGATTCCTCTGATGACCTCGATTATTCGACCGAGGACGTTATATCCAATATTTGAATATTTGTATCTATAACCTACCGGGAAAGCCTGATGTGCCTCTGAAAGAGAATCAGTCAACGTCTTTAGTACATTGGGGCGAGCCTCCCAGTACCAGCTCAATAAAGTCCCATTCCTCGGGAGACCTGACCTGTGGGCTAATATACTTCGAATAGTGATCGGCTCTGAGGATGAGAATCGAGGATTGATTGAAAAGTCAGGAAGGTATTGAGTAATCGGGGCATCGAGATCAATTAACCCTTGTTCAAACATCCGCATGATCTCGATGCCGGTGAATAATTTTGTGATTGAACCTAGTTTGTATACAGTATCAAGAGAAGTCGGCTTTTTTGTATCAATATTGGCCAGACCGTAAGCTTTCTTATATACAACGTCCTGATCATCTATCAAAGCGACGACAACACTAGGTAAATTGTGTTTTATCATTAGTTTCTTGACTTGGTAGTCCACGAACTCAACTGTGTAAGAGTAGTCACCTAATGGTATTAACGTCGGCTTTTTCGGTTGATCCGACCAAAGTATTACCCCCGTTACAACAGCTATTACAACGAAAGCCGTGATAGTGAGTAATACTCGATATCTTTTTTTTAAAAGATGCGAAATCATTCTCAACTTCCGACGATCGATTATGCCTGGTGTATTCTACTCAGGATCAAAGGTATGTTTATATATTTCGTAGATCAACGTTGGGTCATGACATTGAATCGTATGGAGAACCAATGGTATCGACAAGTTTTGTGCAGGGTTTCATTCTCTGTTTTCAAGCGCTTAGCCGCAGCACACGGGTGTAAAACACGGTATTGTTCTGCATCTATTAAGTACATTTCTTGTTTGTATTTCGCCGTTATACCAGTAGAATCAAGGAAAAATATTTCAGACATTGTAATACTATCCTTAGAGTCGCCAAGACTCAGTTTAATCTTCACAACCAGTACTTTAGGGTGTCTTGGCAAGATGATATTGATATGATAAATGAACCAGTTCCTCGCTTCATCATTCTCGTGGTGTAATTTGACATCCGACTCAAGGGGGAGATTTTTATAACAAGTGCTTTATTTGAAGGTAATAATCCATGGCTAAAATGTAGAGTCTAGCAGACTTATATCACGATGCTATCATACAGAACCTATTGTCTATGGTATTTATAACTGTCATTGGAAGTGAAGCACTGAGGACGGACAACATTTCATCATTTTAGTTCAATCGGAACCACTAACAATAGATTAGGTAAGTCATCATTTCAGTCGATTAAAATATCGGCTTTTCCAAAACAACCCGTGTCAAAATAGTGGTAAAACGCCTTGTTTTTCTTCAGTATTTGTCGTGGTTCGTTTCAGCGCTGCCTCTTTATCCATATACTGTATCGTTATCCATATACTGTATCGTTGACTATTTTGGATCGAGTAGAAAGGGAATAAGTCTCGGTGGATAAAGTTGAAACCATAATTCAGATTCTCAAACTCAGCATTGAAGGAGTAGGTGATTTTGAGTTTTTCAGGGATTAAATCAGGGTGTCGGTAGACC
>CAYHBE010000340.1:0-2616 GCA_964354765.1 uncultured Dehalococcoidales bacterium
CCATTATCGATAGCTGTAATGACCACCGCATCGCTATGGCTTTCAGCGTGCTTGGGACCATCACGGGAAATACCATCATTCAACAGGCCGAGTGCGTCAACAAAACATACCCTGAATTCTGGGATGTTCTTGTTAACCTAGGAGGAAAGGTGAAGTTAGATGGGAAATAGTATCGGCAAGCTTTTTATTGTAACTAGTTTTGGGGAAAGTCACGGAAAATGTATTGGAGTAATTATTGATGGCTGCCCTGCCGGACTGCCTATCACTGAAGCTGATATTCAATCTGAAGTAGATAAAAGAAGACCTGATGCAGGGCCAGCTTCAACCCGAAGGAGTGAAGCTGATAATGTCGAGATTCTTTCGGGGGTGTTCAATGAACACACCACCGGCGCCCCGCTGTGCCTATTAGCCAGGAATACCGATACCGACTCTTCAGCTTATGAACGGATAAAAGGTCTTTTAAGACCCGGACACGCCGATTATACCGCCTCTATGAAATATGGCGGTTTTAATGATTATCGGGGAGGCGGACGCTTTTCAGGGAGAATTACGATAGGTTTCGTCATGGCTGGAGCAATCGCAAAAAAGCTACTACAAATCACCGGTATTGAGGTTATTGCCCATACGGTAGAGATTGGCGGTATTAAAGCGAAATGGCATGGCATCAGGGCTTTACGAAAAGTTGATGAATATCCTTTGAGATGTGCTGACAAAACTGCCGCCGCCAGGATGGTGCTGGCGATAGAACAGGCGCGGCTGGAAGGTGATAGCCTGGGTGGGATAATTGAAGGTCTGGCTCTGGAGGTACCTGTCGGATTGGGCGAACCTGTATTCGATACACTTGAAGGAGACCTGGCAAAAGCACTGTTCGCGATACCTGCCGTCAAAGGAGTGGAGTTTGGAGCTGGATTTTCAGCTGCTAAATTGAAAGGCTCAAAAAACAATGATATTTTTTCAATTAAGCGCGGAAGAATACAAACCCTTACTAATAATTCCGGCGGAATTCTCGGTGGGATCAGTAATGGTATGCCGATTGTCTTGAGAGCTGTGGTAAAACCCACTCCATCGATTTCTAAAACACAGAATACGATTAACCTCAACACGATGGAAGAAACTCAACTGGATATCATCGGTCGACATGATGTCTGTATTGTGCCCAGGGCAGTCCCTGTAGTAGCAGCGATGATGTCGATTGTGCTCTGCGACTTCGCGATGCGAGCAAGGCTCATTCCCGGAGGTGTTTAAGTGTCTTTAGAAGAACTACGCAAGAGAATCGACGAAGCTGACGACAGGATCGTAAAGCTTATCGCTGAGCGCATCCGGCAGGCGCAGGAAATCGGACAGGAAAAGCAGAAAATTGGCATGCAAATCGAAGACACCGCCCGTGAAGAACGGGTGCTTGCTCACGTACGAGAAATTGCCCGCCAGGAAAATCTCGGCGAAAAAGACATTGAGAACATCTACCGCCAGATAGTCAGTCTTTCCAGGAGCGTGCAGGGTATAGTTGTCGCTTTTCAGGGAGAAATCGGTGCCTACAGCGAGGAAGCATGTTTCCATTTCTTCGGACCCGGAGTGCAGGTCAAACCTTTAGAAACGCTGGATGAGGTATTTAAAGCTGTAGAACAGGGTGAAGTCCGCTATGGTGTTGTACCGGTTGAAAACTCGCTGGAGGGGAGTATTAGTCGAGTATATGACCTGCTCCTTAGTTCGAGCTTGAAAGTGGGTGGGGAGATTGAGCTCCGCATCATGCATTGTCTCATTGCAAACCCCTCGGCGAACCTGGATACGATCAATCGTGTCTATTCCCATCCGCAAGCTCTGGGACAAAGCCAGGCTTTCCTCCGGCACCTTAATGCAGAACTTGTTTCCACATATGATACTGCTGGAAGCGTGAAGCTTATCAAAGAGCAAAACATCAAAGACGGTGCAGCGGTTGCTAGCGCGCGGGCCGCTGAAATCTATGGGATGAAAATCCTGGCACGTGAGATCGAGGACAACCCCAATAACTTTACCCGGTTCTTCATCCTCGCCAGGGAGGATTCACCGGTGACCGGCAGCGATAAGACCTCGATTGTTTTCTCAGTAAAACACCAGCCTGGAGCGCTCTTTGCAGTCCTGGAGGCTTTCGCCGATAGCAATATTAGCCTGACTAAAATTGAATCGAGACCCACTCGACAGAAAGCCTGGGAATATAATTTTTATCTCGACTTCGAGGGGCATCGACAGGATGCGGCGGTGAAAACCGCTTTACGCCGTGTCGAAAAACAAGCGTTGTTTTTAAAGAATTTAGGCTCCTACCCGAAGGCAGCATAACGGATAAAACTCTAAACACCTAACTCTAGTAACGAAAATCAGGATTTTGGAGATAATAAAAGAAACAAACACTAATACTAGCATTTAATAGTGCTTGTCATCCCAGGCTTGTCCCGTACTTTGATACGGGACAAGCCTGGGATCCAGAAAAGTATCTTCTCCCTTTGTAAAGGGAGACTGAGAGGGTTTTATTACGGTATTTGGGAATTGGTATTAAGATTTACTTGGAACTTGTTATTTGGTCATTACCGCAACCTTGTGAGAAATAGCAGAGGAAAAGAAAATTATTGAAGACACAAACCA
>CAYHBE010000341.1:0-2597 GCA_964354765.1 uncultured Dehalococcoidales bacterium
GCGCATCACCACCGACAAAAACTGCAGGTCCGAGGCTCCTCGCCGGATTCACTGAGACGCCAGTTATTGGGATTCCCACGAGATGAATCATTGTTAGGGTAAAGCCTATTGCGATACCAGCAAAACCTTTAGGTGCATCTTTATGTGTCGCACCGAAGATAACGAAAAGAAAAAGCGCAGTGAATACTACTTCAGCAATAAAACAAGTCACCATTGAATAACCGCCCGGCGATAGGTCTCCATATCCATTTTGCCCGAGTCCAGTATGCGCCAGCGAAAAACTAGGATTACCGGTCGCTATCGCCCAGAGAATAGCTGCTCCGATAATCGCGCCGATGAATTGGGCGATAATATAACCGATAGCATCTTTTGCCTTAATCTTTCCAGCCACCAGCATGGCAACCGTGATTGCTGGATTTACGTGGCATCCCGAAATGGTCCCGATTGCATAAACCATCGCCATCACGGTTAACCCAAAGGCAAACGAAATACCAGCAAGCCCGATGTTATTACCTGCTATCACCGCACTTCCACACCCGATGAGTACAAGAGCCAGCGTACCGATTAGTTCTGCTGCATATTTTTTCAATTTAGCCTCCCTTTTATATGGCAGCCTGCGCAAATTTTTTTTACTGTACATCTATATTCCATATAAAGTCAATAGAACTTAAGGGGGATAATTTCTCGATCGGGTTGAATGTAAGCATACCTGATGTTATTATTTAACGACCTTGGATAGTCAAATCAAAAACACTCGCCAATTAAAAAAGTGGTTCAGTCCGTTCCGCTATCTCAACATCACTGTTCTCGGTTTTGCCCTGACCGCATTGTGGAGCTCGCTGCACGGCATTATCTTACCCATCCGGTTGCTTGATTTCGTCTCCGAGTCGCAGAAAAACACCTACCTGGGACTGCTCACATTCGCCGGCCTGGCTCTGGCGATAGTCGTCCAGCCTGTTGTCGGAGCGTGCAGCGATTGCACCAATACGCGCTGGGGCAGACGCCGTCCATACATCCTGCTCGGCACATTAGCATCGATTCTCCTCCTGCCCGGTATTGGATTGGCGGGCACTTACTTAGCCATCCTGCTCGTTTACTGCCTGCTCCAAGTCGGCAGCAATACCACCCAGGCGTCATATCAGGCGCTCCTCCCCGAGCTCGTGCCCGAAGGCATGAGAGGCGTGGCTTCAGGTGTTAAAAGTCTCCTCGAAGTCCTGGGCGGGGTAGCTCTGACCAGGCTGTGCGCTTATTTCATGGGTAACTATTATGCCGGCGGTGGCGAGTCCTGGTTGTGGATATCGCTCTATGCCCTCATGGCAGTGCTGTTCATCGCTATGATCGTCACGTTACTAACTGTCAAACAGCCGCCGTCGTTTGGTGGCAATCGACTATCACTTGCACTGATATTCCGCAGTCTCAAGGTCGATTTCAAAGTGCATCCTGATTTCGCCTGGTTTTTGGTCTCAAGGGCGCTGCTTGGATTGCCGGGCGTCGCGCTTCAGATATTCGCCATCTATTACCTCATGGACGTCGTCGGTATGGAGAACCCGGCGGCAGTTGCCGGCGACCTGCTAATCGTGGTCGGTGTTTGCCTGATCGCAACAGCATATCCCGCCGGTCGCATATCGGACAGAATCGGACGCAGACCGATTGTCCTGGTTTCAGGCATCCTCGGAGCAGCCGGTGTCCTCGTCCTGTTCCTTTCGCGCAATTACGTGCAGGTCATGATATCCGGCGCGCTCCTGGGTGTAGCCAACGGCGCTATGCTCAGCGGCACCTGGGCTTTAGCCACCGATCTCGCCGTCAAAGGTGAGGAGGCAAAGTACCTCGGCATCACCAACCTCGCCATGGCTGGCGGTTCCGCTCTAGCCCGACTGATTGGTCCGGTCATCGACTTTTTCAACGGGCTTCGTGAAGGTTCCGGCTACCAGGTCATGCTTCTAATATGTTTTGTTTGCTTTGTGGCAGGCGGTCTGCTGGTGATGAGGGTAAAAACCAATCAAAGTTGATTTTAATTGAACGTTGTATTCGGGAAAAAGAGAGAGGTAAGTGTTCTTTTCTCCTTTTTTAAAGACCTGCCCCGTACTCTGATACGCGGGAGACTGAGAGGGTTTTATCCTTCTCACTTTATTATAGAGCATGCCCTGAGCGTAGTCGAAGGGGAGAAAAGAAGAGGGATTACATCTCCCGACCTTTTCCCTTTTTAGGGAAACTTGTTGTGTGGGTGCAGCACCGCGAAACCCACCGAACCGTTCCCCCCCCGTGTCATCCCCGCCCCCTTCTCTATTGTGTCATCCCAGACCCCGATCTGGGATCCAAAGAATTGGTCACTCTTATTGATTATCAGGTCAAGCCTGATAATGACACAAAAAGGGAAGTGTCTCCCTGCCACCCCAGATTGCCGCGCTGGAGTTTATCCTGAGTATATCGAAGGACTCGCAATGACTTTTTGGAACAACAGAATTTCCCTCTCTACGATGGAGAGGGATTAAGGGTGAGGTCATTAGTAATCATAACCCTCTCGACCCCTGTGGGTTTATCCTTTATCCTTTGTCCTCAAGCGACAGAGGATTTGTCCTGGTGACAGAGGAAGAGAG
>CAYHBE010000342.1:0-2574 GCA_964354765.1 uncultured Dehalococcoidales bacterium
TATGAATGACATTGAACGAAAAAACTTCTGGGATTTAGAGCTACCAGAATACGCTAAAAGATTGAACTACAACAAAGAGATCGACGAAGCAGTCAATCTAGTACGCTCTGGACAATTCGTAAGTAATGAACAAGTAATGGAGGAATTAAACCTCTTATTTAAACATGAAAAAAATTAAAAGTTTATTTATTGTCGATCACACTAAAGGTGAGACAATTCCAATTGGCTGGATGATTCTATTCGGCATTTTTATTATTGTATCTGGTTACTTAATGAGTTAAGCATTTAATTTGTATTTTTCGTGTGTTTTTCGTATATTTATATACTAAACTCTATCACTATGAAAACAATCACAAGTCTTACAATCGCTACGCTAACATTTGGACTATTAGGATACCTAGCAATATCCACAATTCTATTCGTGCTATCAGCAATCTGTTTAGCATTACTATGTGTCGCAATTTATGATGTAACACAAACCAAACATACACTCTGGACAAACTATCCTATTATTGGTCGCGGTCGCTGGATTGCTGAAAATCTAAGACCCAAATTATTACAGTATTTTGTCGAGTCCGATACAAACGGAACACCATTCAGTCGCGAACAACGCTCAATTGTATATCAACGAGCTAAGAATGAAGTTGAATCCGTACCATTTGGCACAGAACATAACCTTAATGAAGTAGGCACTGAGTGGGTAAGTCACTCTATCTATCCTACTAAAATAACAGAAGAACCAAGAATTACAATCGGATCTTCTCGTAAACAACCATACTCAGCATCTATTCTGAATATATCAGCGATGTCCTATGGTGCATTATCACAAACAGCTATAATGGCACTAAATGAAGGCGCTAGACTTGGTAACTTCTATCATAATACTGGTGAAGGTGGAATTTCACAATATCACCTATTGGGTGGAGACTTATGCTTTCAAGTTGGTACTGGGTATTTCGGTGCCGGTAAGACAATGAATGGTGTTAGACATTTTGATGAAGTAGCGTTTACTGAAAATGCTACACGACCACAAGTTAAGATGATTGAATTGAAATTATCACAGGGTGCTAAACCTGGACACGGTGGTATATTACCAGCCAAAAAGAATACAGAAGAGGTTGCTAAAATTCGTGGTGTAGAACCACACACACAAGTTGACTCACCACCATATCATACATCATTTAACAATGCTGAGGGATTGATCCTTTTCATTGAGAAAATGCGTCAATTATCTGGCGGTAAACCAGTTGGCTTTAAATTATGTCTTGGTGATAAAACAGAATTAGAAGATATATTCAAAGCTATGGATTCAATGAGAATGTATCCAGACTTCATTACAATAGATGGTGCCGAAGGTGGGACTGGCGCCGCACCACTTGAATTTACAAATAATGTTGGTACACCATTATTAGAAGCATTATCATTTGTTGATAGTCTTATGACTAAGTATGATAGAAAGAGAGATATCAAAATAATAGCATCAGGTAAAATGATTGATGCGTTTGATATATTAAGAGCATTTGCACTAGGTGCTTCTATTGTAAATTCAGCTCGCGGATTTATGATGTCACTTGGTTGTATACAAGCACGAGTTTGTAATTTAGACGAGTGTCCGGTTGGTGTAGCAACTCAAAATAAAGCTAAATGGAGCGCACTAGATCCCCAAAAGAAATCCGTGCGAGTTATGAACTTCCATAAGAATACAATTCACGCAGTTATGCATTTAGCAGGTGCGATGGGGCTAAGTAAAGTTAATTATATAAGAAGGTCACAGATATTCAAACGTATAAGTGCTACCGAAGTTAAATCATATCAAGAATTATATTAAAATGTGGTATACAGGACTCAAAATAGATAAGGATAAAGTAATGGGAATACGAGATATTAGCATTGCATATAATGAACAAACATTGACATTTGTATTTTTCAGACTTGGACAATCACGTAGTTCGCGCGGTAGTAATGTCAGCTTAACACCATATAAAATATATAAAGTTGTAAGTCACACTCAACAGCAGTTACGAATTATCAATGATAAAGGACAGCTCAGAATGTATACTAACTCAGATTTTTATAAAGTACCAACTGATATAATGAGTTACCTTGATAAGGAATCATTAAGAGATACACAACTAAAAAGACTTTTGCGATAATGGTTAAAAGTATAGCAATTATAAGCAGATATGGAGTGATTGATCGTGCTGAAACATGGATACGTGACGATTTTACGATAATAGAAGATCAAATTAATATCATTGAGCGAATTGGTACACAACCAAATTCGTGGTTTGAAAAGCTAACACTATTTGAGCACAATGGTCAATATTTTATAGCAAAGGGTCAAAAAAAAGACCGTAGTAGCATATATGGAAATGGTATTGGTGCTATCTATACTTCAGATTTCATACTCGATTATCTAAATAATTCTTTGTTGCGTGATGATAATACATCAGAAAGATTGGAATTTATAGCATTTATAAAATTACATATGAGAAATACATCGATTGATAGATTACTCAATTAAACTTTTACTTAAAAAAACATAAACTAATAATGGAAATTAAAAACAGAACA
>CAYHBE010000343.1:0-2566 GCA_964354765.1 uncultured Dehalococcoidales bacterium
ATTGTAGTCAAAGGTGGAGAACTCACAATAACAAGCGGTACAGAAGCTCTGGTGTACATACGCTGATCAGGCAGTTTGAACCTTATCAATAAGGTCTCACGGTCATTAATATTGCAGGAGCCGCAACATGCCGCACGATGAAAAGAAAATAGCTGAAACCATCGCGAAACTTATAGAATCCGCGATAAATGAACCGATCGCAAGATTCCTCGGGATGAAGTTAATCGAGTTGACGCCTGGATATGCAAAAGTAACCATGAAGCTGAAACCGGAGCACCGAAACTTTAACGGCTATGTTTTCGGCGGGATTGTGGCAGCCATTGCCGACCAGGCATTTGCCTACGGCAGCAACTCACTTAATCACCCCAGCATAGCAGTCGAGTTTCATATCAACCTGGTGTCTGCCCCGGAACCAAACGATGAACTAACAGCAGAATGCAAAGTGGTGAAAAGCGGCAGGCGCGCTGGTACCTCCGAGATGACCGTCACCAATCAAGCAGGTAAGCTAATTGCAAAAGCGACCGGTGTAACGATACCGGTAGGCGAGTGAGAAATTCGAGTGCAAATAGCAAAGCCAAACCAATTTCAAGAAGCGATGGCAGTTCTTGCAATATGTATTTATAAACCAAATGAACGCAATTTATCTAAAATCGCAAAAGAATATCATAATGACAACAGTATGGCACTATATCTAGAGCGGATAGAGGGAAGAATCGTCGGAATAATCGGCATAAAGAAGCAAAATGCAAGTACATATGAAATAAAACATATTGCGGTAATTCAGGGGTATAGGGAAAAGGGAATTGCCAAGAACATGATAAAGCATGTCATAAAAAAACACGATATTAAAAGGTTATTTGCCGAAACTGATAAAGATACTGTTGATTTCTATAGAAAATGTGGATTTACGATAGACAATTTAGGAGAAAAATATCCAAAAGTCGAAAGATACATGTGTACAAAGGTAAATAGCATGAAAAATGAAATAAAAATCCGAGTATCTAAACGTACCGATGCCCAGGTGATCGGTGCAATGGCAAAAGAGTTCGCCGGCTACTTGAGAGCTCTCGGAGATAAAACAAAATTTAGATTTAACTCTAAAACATATATGCGCGATGGATTCGGGCGTAACCCGGCTTTCAAAGGATTAATAACTGAGGTAAACGGCAAGACGGCTGGTTATTTGCTTTATCTTTGGGGATACGACACTGATAGAGCAGTTCGCATCATTCACATCCTTGACCTCTTTATCCGCGAGGAGTACCGTCGGCAAGGGATCGGGCAAGCTTGTATGAAAAGAATCATATCGATAGCAAAAGAAGGCGACGCGAAAATGTTAATCTGGGAGGTACATGCTTCCAACCATAACGCTCGCAAGTTTTACTGGGGCTTTGGCGCTCGATATATCAAAAACATGCTGATGATGAAACTACCAGTAAAATAACCGAATACCGCACTGAGTATCACTAACACAAAATAAACTATTTATGCCCGTACCGACGCTTTGATTCTTTTACCACTAATGGCTCTTTAGTAGCTGATTTCTTTTTCTTCGTCGGTTGGGGATAACCCACGGCTCGTGCGAGGGCGGTCACCATATACTGATTCAGGCTCACTTCCTCGATATTCGCTCTATCGGTCAGTAAACGATGCAATGAAGGGGACATCCTTACGCGAATTTCACCGCTATATTTGCGAAGTACTGGTTCGGGGATTGGCAATCCATCTTCCAGATTTGATTTAATCCAGTCTATTTTCACATCCTCAATCTCTCTTATAGCTTCCTCCGGGGTGTTGCCATGTATCAGGCAATAGGGCAATTCAGCTACTCTGGCAACCCAGTACGTCCCCTGGTCATCATGTCGTTCCAGGATAATTGTATAAGGCAATTTCGAGTAATATTCTAAATCTTTTACGACTGCTTTCATTTCCATTTCACTCACAAACTATCGATTAACTTCAGAAGTTCTTTAACGTATATCGGCTTAATAGGATTTTCTCTCTTATAAGGCAGTGTAAAAGCCCCAATCCGAGCTTTCAAATGACTGCCGCTGCCTTTAATGTATCCATAGGTATTGATAAGTCTCTCAAAATCTTCTAATGACACATTCTTTGGATTTTGCCGAATCTTCTGCTCTCTTTTATCCTGTTTACTCATTATCGAGTCTCGAAATATATGGTATCACTGGTGTCACCACCTGTCAATGAGAAGTTTTTCAGATACATGATACTCTCTGAAATAAACGATACTAACAATCCAAAATATTTGACACGCTTTCCAGAGTTATGCTATCCTTATTTCCAATTAACTATGTTACACGCTATATTGAGACTGGACAGCTTTAAGTTCATCTTTACCCGGCGCACACAGGTGCGCTTGGGGGAGTGATGCATCGCCAGTAATTTATAGCTAAGGCATATCTATAATGTATTTAGAGGCACCTCCAAGCGGGGTGCCTTATTGTTTTATTAAGATGGGATATAAACAGACACATACATAATGAAATATAGAGGAATAAGACTTGATTCTTCGTCACAGAGTTTACCCTGACCATTATGAAGGGTT
>CAYHBE010000344.1:0-2565 GCA_964354765.1 uncultured Dehalococcoidales bacterium
ATCCCCTTCCCTCAAGCCTGCCCTTGAAGCTGGACTATTTGTATCAACAAATGTTAGAACGACACCTGTGTCTACCTTTAAACTGTACTCTCTGATTGCTAACGCGTCGACCGTGTAGGTGTTGACACCCAGGTAAGGCCAGGTTATAAAACCCTTACTGATGAGTTCTTGAATGAGTGGGACAGCTTCATTGGAGCTAATCGCATAGCCAACTCCCTCTACGCCAGTCGCTATATGTTTTGCGTTTGTTATGCCGATGACCTGCCCAGCCATGTTAACCAGCGGTCCGCCGCTATTGCCTGGATTAATAGCCGCATCAGTCTCCAATAATCCTGAAATTTCTTGCCCGGTTTCGTCAGAAATTGTGACATCCTGCCGGCTGATGATACCCTGGGTAGCCCTGATTCCTTCTCCAAGTGAATTACCGATGGCTACTACCCAATCTCCTACACGGAGATTTGATGAGTTACCAATTTTGACTGCTGGTAGTCCCTGTGCGTTTACGCGTAGGACAGCCAGGTCGGAGATTGCATCTGCCGCAACGGTGGAAACATCAACTGGTAACGAACTTCCGTCGGAAAACGTAACTGTGATGGATTGGGCATCAGCGACCACGTGGTTGTTGGTAATAATAATACCATCTGAACTAATGATCCAACCGGAACCTGCACCTTGTTCTATCGAAGAACCACCAAAGAAACTCGGGACAACTACCTCAACGTTGATAGCCACAACCGACGGCCTTACAGCAGCAACAACGTCGGCAATGCTCGGTAATACGGTTGTGCCGTTATTAGTAATTCGAATTTCTGGTATGTTAGAAGAAGGTTGTCCGGTCTCTTGTTGAACAGTCGCTGTTCCCGTAGTTTCAGTTGTTGTGCTATTTTGCGTCTTGGTAACTAATTCACAACCTGAAGGGACAATAATCGCAAGCGCTAAAATAAATCCGATGATGGCTTGCATCAAGCGCTTCTTGTGCATGAAATTCCTCCCATCTTCACCTCGATACTACAATATAATTATAACGGAAATATTAAGAAATCGTTTGTATAATAGATCCCTTCCTTCTTATTTCTCCTTGATCGTACTTCGAATACTTACAGTCCAAGCGTGCGGGGTAAGCTCTTTAATCAAGGGAAACATAATACCTCTTTAAGTTCTCCCCCGTACATACGTATGGGGCAGGCCTTTAAAAAAAGGGAGAAGAAAATTCATATGGAAAAGGGGGGTGGAGAAATCCAGCCCCCCTTTAAAAAAATTGTCTTACAACCGGTTATGCGGCGATCTTTGGCAGGTCTTTTAGGGATTGTTTAACCAGGTCTTCAGGATAATCGTAGTCCTGCAGTTTGCCAGACAGGTACTGGTCGTATGCTGCCATGTCGAAATGTCCGTGACCGCTGTGTGCGAGCAAGATAACCTTCGATTTACCTTCCGCTTTGCATTTCAGGGCTTCGTCGATAACCACACGGATGGCATGGTTAGTTTCCGGAGCGCTGATAAATCCTTCGGTCCGGGCAAATTGTACGCCAGCTTCGAAAGTAGCCAGCTGAGGAACAGCCCTCGCTTCGACCAACCCCAGTTTGACCATGTGACTGACGATCGGAGCCATACCATGATACCGCAGGCCGCCTGCGTGTACGGGCGGTGGCACGAATGTGTGACCAAGAGTGTGCATAAACGCGATGGGTGCCATACCAATGACGTCGCCGTAATCCCAGGTTAGTGGTCCCTTGGTTAACGTGGGACAGCTTGTTGGTTCAACCACGATAATTTTCGGATTGTGTTTCTTTTCTATCTTATCTTTGACGAAGGGAAGGAACATTCCGGCAGCATTCGAACCACCGCCAACGCAGCCGACGATAATGTCTGGATAAACATCAGCGTATTCGGTTAACACCTTTTTAGCTTCCTGCCCAATGACGGTCTGGTGCATCAGTACATGATTGAGTACGCTGCCAAGCGAATACTGCGTATCCTCTCGGCTGAAGGCGTCTTCGCAAGCTTCACTGATAGCAATACCGAGGCTGCCAGGATGGTTGGGGTCCTCTTTGAGCAATTGGCGTCCGACGTTAGTATCGGGGCTGGGGCTCGGGACGCATTTGGCTCCCCAAACCTCCATCAGGTTGCGCCGATATGGCTTTTGCTGGTAGCTTACCCTGACCATGTAGACTTTACATTCAATCCCGAAGTACATACATGCCAGAGCAAGAGCGCTTCCCCACTGCCCCGCCCCGGTCTCGGTAGCAATACGTTTTACACCGGCTTTTTTGTTGTAATAAGCCTGGGCGACGGCGGTATTCGGTTTGTGACTGCCAGCCGTGCTAGGACCCTCAAACTTATAGAAAATTTTAGCTGGAGTTCCGAGTGCTTTCTCAAGTTTGAAGGCACGAAAGACAGTAGTCGGCCTCCATGAACGATAGATCGCCTGCACTTCTTCAGGGATATCGATATACCGCTCTTTACTGAATTCCTGTTTATTCAGCTCGGCAACAAAGAGAGGCGGCGGAAGCTGGGTAATTTCTTTTGTTTGCGGGTGGCGGAGAGGCGGCAGCGGTTCTGGTAGGT
>CAYHBE010000345.1:0-2560 GCA_964354765.1 uncultured Dehalococcoidales bacterium
TTTTGATAATCGCACCAGATACCTTTTATTCCCATATTTTGTGCCCCAAGGATATCGAATTCAAGCCGGTCGCCTAACATCCATGTATCTGCCGCTTCCACCCTTACATGGTCGAGGGCTAGTTGAAAAATCCTCGGATCGGGTTTCCCAAAACCTAGCTCTCCTTCGATCAGGCACACCGGGAAATAATCTCTTAATCCAAGTTTTTCCACCTTAGCTCGCTGGCTTTCAGCCTCGCCGTTAGTGAGTAATGCCATTTTTATTCCACGTGATCTCAATTGATTGAGAGTCCGCTCTGCATTGGGTAGTAGTCGAACAAGTTTTGCTTTCAAGTCATTATAGGTGACGACTATCTCACGTGCGATACCGTCATCTGGATGCCCGAGCTTAGCCAGCGATGTCCTGACTATCGTCAGGCGGGATTGATATAGATTTTTCCAGGCACCATCACGGAGGTTCACCGGGTTATCCCAAAAGACTATTCTTTCCTTATTTATTACGTTAAAAAGTTCATCGCTGGTAACCGGCGCAACGCGATATGCTAAAATTTCGCAGGTCTCCCGCCAGGCTTCTTCAGATACAGTGTCATCGCTCAAGATGGTATCATCCAGGTCGAATAAAATGGCTCGGGGCATTTTTGGTTTTATCATGCGTCTGATAATGGGAGGGCAGGTTGTGCGCCCTCACGCAGAATGTCTTTAGCAGCGCCAATAAAATCGCGGAATAAAGGATGTGGACGGTTAGGTCGCGATCTGAACTCTGGGTGGAACTGGCACGCGACCATCCACGGGTGGTTAGCCACCTCGCATATCTCTACAAGTCGTTTATCAGGTGACAACCCGCTTGGGACTAAACCCTTCTCTGCTAAATCCTTACGGAATTGGTTGTTAAATTCAAATCGGTGACGATGCCGCTCTTCGATACAATTACATCCATAGGCGCTGGCGGCTCGTGTGCCTTCTACCAGGTCGCACGGGTAATTCCCCAACCGCATGGTATGACCTTTGGTGTCGACGCTTTTCTGGTCGGGCATAAGATCGATAACAGGATAAGGAGTTACCGGGTCGAATTCGGTCGAGTTTGGTTTATCTGAATTCAGCGCATACCGTGCATACTCAATTACCATGACCTGCATTCCAAGACAAAGACCGAGATAGGGCAGTTTTTTCTCACGCGCGTAGCGCACAGCTTTAATCATGCCTTCGATGCCGCGGACTCCGAACCCGCCCGGGACTACGATTCCCTGGACTGTCTTTAGCAAAGGATCGACGTCGTCCATTTTTTCCAGCTGCTCTGAGTGTACCCAGATAAGGTTGAGGTGCCGGTTATGAAATAACGCTGCATGCTGCAGGGCTTCACGGACAGAGTAATACGAGTCCGATAACTCCACGTATTTACCCACAAGAGCAATGTTGACTGGCTCCTGCGAATCTTTAAGGCGGGAAACCATTTCCGCCCAATCGGTCAGATTAGATTCGGGTGTTTTCATGCAGAGTTTATCAGCGATTAGTTTTCCCATTCCCTCCTGCTCCAGGACGAGTGGTACTTCATACACGCTTGACACGGTAGTCAGGGGGATGACTGCTTCCCGGTCCACATCGCAGAAAAGGGAAATCTTATCTCTTAAGTTCCCGGGGATCGGATAATCGCTGCGGCAGATAATTATATCGGGCTGGATACCGATGCGGCGGAGCTCATTAACGCTGTGCTGGGTAGGTTTGGTCTTTAACTCGCCGGTCGTGTTGAGATAGGGTAACAGTGTGACATGAATATAAAGTACATTGTCACGGCCGGCATCCTTTCTCATCTGTCTGATAGCCTCGAGGAAAGGCAGACCTTCAATATCTCCGACCGTACCCCCGACCTCAATCAAAATGACATCAGCCTTAGAAGTTTCAGCCAGTCGCTTGAAGCGGTCTTTGATTTCATTTGTAACGTGGGGTACAACCTGGATAGTGCCGCCGAGAAAATCGCCGCGTCTCTCGCGTGCGATTACCGAGCTGTAGATTTGTCCGGAGGTAATATTCGAATTCTGGGTAAGATTGATATCGATGAAGCGTTCATAGTTACCGAGGTCGAGGTCGGTTTCCGCGCCATCCTGTGTGACGAATACTTCACCGTGTTGATACGGAGACATTGTGCCGGGATCGACGTTTAGATAGGGGTCTAGTTTCTGGACGGATATGCTTAATCCACGACTTTTGAGGATGGTGCCGATCGAAGCGACAGCGATACCTTTACCTACGGAACTAACAACACCACCAGTCACAAAAATATATTTTGACATAAAGGAACTTAGTGTTAAGGTCGGAAAATTTATGCGGGGAACGATAGCTTACTTGCTACACAATATAACTTACATAAATTAAAAGAACTTGTCAAGTAAAAAAGAGGGTTGCTTTTTATAAAACACGTTAGTTTGCAGTCTCTGTTATAATATTTCTTACCTATCTCTCGTAATGATAAATCGTGAGGGTAGCTATATGAGCGCTGTGACCGAACTAAAAGCCAAGGGGAAAGCCGCCAAAGCTGCTTCGCGGAAGCTGGCTTATCTCTCTAC
>CAYHBE010000346.1:0-2556 GCA_964354765.1 uncultured Dehalococcoidales bacterium
TTTCTTCCTAATGGTATCCGGCAAGGACCCATAGCGCAGTTGGAGCAGCAACTACCCTCAGCGCCAATGGGACAAGGCGCCATTTTTTCGGCTCTGTCAAATACGGTATTTACCTGGTCTTTTGCCGCCTTTTCAAGCATTTCCAGAGTAGCGGCATCAATACTTTTCTGTTTCTTTTCGTCTACCACTTATTCCTCCTCGTTAATTAGGCGGCTGTTAAGTCAGCCACCATCTCCTTGATAAGTTTTATCGCTTCTGGATGTCTCATCACGATGATGTCACCGCCTGCCAGAAGCATAGCCATAGCGGAAATGGCTTCCCAAAGTATGCCTCTATTTTTTGCGTTCCCCATGTTCATAGCTCCATCTGGTTGGTGAACTTCCTTTGACTTCCAAGCTTCTTTAGCCAAATTGCAGATAATGGGGGACTGTAATTTCTCATCTTGCTGGGTTAATCCAGCCATTCGCATTCTCTCCATTACGGAGTAGCAGTATTCCAGTCCGTAACCAATGCCGCTCACGGTCGGGTCGACGATAACCATATCATCTGCCACACCAAGGTTGCCGAGCAAGATATTGAGTTGTTTGGCGAGGTTAATATCAATCGGGCTGGATGCCACCACTGTGTGTTTGTAACCGATGGCAGCGGCGGCTATTTTCTTATAATCCTTTTCCTCAACAGGACCGAGGATGAGACGCTTGTCCTGGCAGACCTCGGCGATTTTAGTAAGGGTCTGCGTGTCTTTTTCGTGGTTAGCCACGCCCCAGACAATTAAGGGAACGTCAATGGCATCTGCCACTTTTTTGACTACAGCGGCGGCTTCATCCGCCCCGCGGTTTTGTCCGTTGGGGTCGGTGCTTACAAGCTGGAGTGCAATCATCTCTGCGCCATAGGTCTGGACGCATTTCTTTGCCCAAGCAACCGGGTCATTAATTACGTCCGCGAATGGTTCGATAGCTGCGGGTGCCCATTCTTCCGGGGTAGTATCCCAGACCTCCATGGCTATTTTGGGTTTGTGGAGCATTGCCCCTTCAAAGAGATAGAAGGGATAGGAGTTTTCGCCGCCGACCGTAACTGCTTTATCCCCTTTCCCGAGCTTTATCTCCTTGATTTTGCCTGAATAGGGCGTCTTTGGAATATCAATCGCCATGTCCCTCTCCCTTTAGTTATTTCTGTAAATCATCGTAAACGTCACGGTACATCATCTGCAATAAAAAATACATAATCTTCTGTAATAATCCTGGCAGGCTAGGCGGGATTCTTGCGTTTTTCGCTCCCGAAGCCTTCTTTACTGAAAAAATACCGCTCGCCATTCTGCAGGTACTTTATCTTTTCTTCCCGACTATCGAATTTCTGCCGCCACCTTCCCATTTGTTCGCCTTCGGGTTTACCTTTCTCATAAGTTTCACCCAGAAGTTCAACCGAATCGCGGTTGGGGGCTTTAACTTTTTCAATATTTTGTGCCATGTTAGAGTTCTCCTTTACACTTAAATTATACCAGCCGTGTGTTTCGCAGACCAAACTGTGCTCGCCATGAGCATGGTAACCAGCATCGGTCCGACGCCACCAGGCACTGGAGATATCGCTTCTGCTTTTTCCTTGACAGCGTCGAAATCGACGTCACCGACGGTTTTTCGCTTCTTGGTAACCGGATCTTCTATAAAGTTCGAGCCGAAATCCAAAACTATGACACCTTCCTTTACCATATCAGCCGTAATGAATTTTGGCTTGTTTACTGCAACCACAAGAATATCTGCCCTGCGCGTATATGAAGCTAAATTCGGAGTTGTTGGATGACAAAGTGTAACATTGGCGCCGGCGTTCTCCTTATCCTGCACTATAATAGAAGCAAAAGGTTTGCCGGTCATGTTATCTGCAGGCACAATGACCACTTCTTTGTTTTTAGCTTTGTAACCGCTACGAATCAGCATCTCATGCAGAGCGATAGCCACTGCCGGTACGAAGGCAGACTGTCCCGACCAGGCTTTGCCGACATTTTCGGCATGGAATCCATCGACATCTTTCAAAGGGGAAATTGCGGCTAGTGCTTTATCTTCGCAGCTCGCCAGATGTTTCGGCAAGGGAAGCTGAATAAAGATACCGTGTACTAAAGGATCGTTGTTAAGTCTTTCTATATTATTGAAGAGTTCTGGTTCAGTTACCGTCTCGGGAAGCTTACACATAAACTCTTTAATGCCTATCTCTTCACAGGCTTTTTTCTTCAATCCAACGTAAGTTACCGAACCCGGGTCCTCACCAACGAGAATACCCGCAAGACCGGGAATAATTCCGCGCTCTAAGAGGCGTTGTGCGTCACCTTTTAGTTCCTCTCTTATTTCAGCCGAGATTTTTCTTCCATCTAGCATTTTAGCTGGCATATTATCCTCCTATGATGTTACCTCGGTTACTTGGCTAGCGCTTCAGCTGCTCTAACTGTATTGACCATCAACATGACAGAGGTGACCGCTCCAGTCCCTCCAGGAACAGGTGTAATTGCAGCTGCTTTTTCTTTCACCGCTTCGAAATCGACATCCCCGACCTGTTTGTTCTTGCCTG
>CAYHBE010000347.1:0-2550 GCA_964354765.1 uncultured Dehalococcoidales bacterium
ATCCTGTATCGGTGGTTTCTGAATTTGCCGTTGGACGAGCCGGTGTGGGACCACGCTGCCTTCTCGAAAAGCCGCGAGCGGTTGCTTGAAGGAGCGGTCGCAGGGCGGTTCCTCTCGTCGCTTATGATGCAGCCAATGGTAAAGCGCCTTCTGTCGACCGAGCATTTCAGCGTCGACGGCACGCTGATCCATGCATGGGCGTCGATGAAGAGCTTCAAGCCTATCGATGTCCCCGATGATCTTGAACCACCATCGAGCGGACGCAACATCGACACTGACTTTCGCGGCACAACGCGTTCAAACGCGACGCACGCCAGCACGACCGATCCCGACGCCAAGCTCTATCGCAAGGGCCCAGGCATGGAGGCAAAGCTGGCCTTTCTTGGCCATGCATTAATGGAAAACCGTTGCGGACTGATCGTCGGCGCCTGCCTGACACAGGCCAACGGTCATGCCGAGCGTCTGGCCGCCTTGGCGTTGGTTGAGCAACACGCGGATCGGCCCGTCGCCGTGACCCTCGCCGCCGACAAGGGTTACGACGCAGCAGACTTCGTGAATGAGTTGAAGACAATGAACGTGCGGCCACATGTTGCCCAGAATACGACCCGGCGCTCAGCGGTGGACGCGCGAACAACACGCCACCCCGGTTACGCAGCGAGCCAGCGCATCCGTAAGCGGATCGAAGAAGCCTTCGGCTGGATGAAGACCATCGGCGGGATGCGACGACCAATGTTGCGCGGGACAGACCGCGTCGGTTGGGCCTTCACCTTTGCAGCCGCTGCCTACAACCTCGTCCGCCTTCCACGGTTACTGAAGGAAACGACCTGATCGAGGAGCAATCGAGCCCGCAGAACCGCGTCGACGCCTGAGAGAAGCATAGCGAACGCCGCCAGTCATTGATCCACCCAACGGAAAACAGATGGCTTGCTCTTTGCGGCCAGAAACAAGGCGTTCTTCAACAGCCTGCTAAGGAACCTCTGATCAATCATCAATCAAGCTGATTTCGCTACGGTCGTGACGGCTCTGATTGGATTATCGGGATATTTTGTTGGTTAAGCGGCCTATTTCCAGGCCGAACTCTCTTGGCTTATCGATTTCAGGCGCAGTTCTACTGTCACACGTGACAACGGTGCAACAGAGTACGGCGCTTGATGTAGAGATTGGCGAGTGCGCAGGCGACCTCGAAGCGGTTCTTGTTCTTGGCCAGCCCGCGATAGCAGACATGGCGAAAGCCGAAGATCCGCTTGATGATCAGGAACGGATGCTCGCCTCTCGCACGAACTTTCGATTTTGTTGAGTTCCTCGAGCGCTCGTCGTCTGACAGTGGACGCCCCCGTGCGGCTCTCCGGTTGGTCATGTCCTTGGCTGCGGGGGCAGCCGCTTTGATCGCGTCCGTCTGGCCCTGATAAGCGCTGTCGCCCCAAACCTTCGTCTCCTCGCCATGCAGCAGATCAGAGACCATCCGGCTGTCATGTACATTGGCCGAGGTCACTTCGACGGAGTGGATGATCCTTTCCTTGCTATCGACGCCGACATGACCCTTCATCCCAAAATACCATTGATTGCCCTTCTTGGTCTGGCGCATCTCGGGATCGCGTTCGCCCTTCTCATTCTTGGTCGATGACGGCGCTGAGATCAGCGTCGCGTCCATGATCGTGCCCGTTCCGACCTTGATGCCCTTTGCCTTCAGATGATCATTGACGGCTGTCAGCATCATCTTGCCCAGTCCCTTGTCCTCGATCAGATGCCGGAACTTGCAGATCGTCGTCTCGTCCGGGGCCGCCTCACGTCCAAGATCAATACCTACGAAGTTCCGCATCGCCATGCTGTCGTAGAGGCAGTCCTCGGCCTGAGGATCCGACATGTTGAACCACTGCTGCAGAAAGTAGATCCTGAGCATCCGGTCGATCCCGATCGGGGGCCGCCCACGCTCGCCAGAGGGATAGTGCGGCTCGATCAAGGCGTATAGCGAGGCCCACGGAACGACCACGACCATCTTGGCCAAGAACTTTTCCCGCCGCGTGGGCTTGTGATGAACATCAAACCCGAGACTCGAAAATGTCGTCTGCCGCATGGCGCACCGCTCAATCAGTCCGATGAACACACAAAATCAAAATCAATGCGATTTGCCAAGCTCAATCGATTAAATCAGAGATTCCCTAGGCAAGGGGGTTGATCTACGTCAGAAAAAGCATGCGCCAGAGAAATCTTAAATGAAACCTCTCCGGGAGGAAAAGTAATGGTGAACCAAATCGCCTTCAGTAGCGCTTTCGCAGGTCTATTGCGCTTGCCGAACCGTTTCGCTCATCGCCGGGGTGTCGGCTCTGGCTCAAGGATAGCGAGGTTGAAGGCGTCGGGCATCCTAACTCATTCAGCGTTAGCATTGCCGCTTCTTCAGTGCCTGTCCGGGCTTGCATCTCCAGCCCATGCCCAAGGAACCTCGTTTTACGCAGGCAAGGAAGTCTCCCTTTACGTCGGCTTCACGCCCGGAGGCGGTTTCGATCTCTTTGCCCGGCTCACGGCAAGGTATTTAGGAGACCACATTCCGGG
>CAYHBE010000348.1:0-2549 GCA_964354765.1 uncultured Dehalococcoidales bacterium
GCCATTTGTACAGGCCGGACCGTTCAGAGGGCATCGGAGAAGGGGCTGTCAGCGGGCGGCTTCCTCGCCAACAACGATGCATACCACTTCTTCAGTGCCCTTGGAGATCTGGTCATCACCGGGCCCACGAACACGAACGTCAACGATCTTACGCTAGTCTTTGCCTTCTGAACCCAAGGAACCGGGGCGCAGCGAGAGAACTGGTTCCCAGCCTGCTCGTACAGGAGGCGCGCTGTGTTGCGCACCAGAATAGTCTGCACCATCGGCCCTGCCAGCTGTGCGCCGGAAATGCTCAAAGAAATGATTCGCAGCGGCATGGACGTGGCGCGCCTGAACTTCTCCCATGGTGACACCGACTACCACGCGCAGTGCATTGCCATGATCCAAAAGGCATCCGCAGAGCTGGGCAAGCCCGTCGCGATCCTGGCGGATTTGCAGGGTCCCAAACTGCGCGTGGGCAAGATGGAAGGCGCTGGAGTGCCGTTGGGCGCGAACGAGGAAATCGTTCTCACTACCCGCCCTGTTCTTGGCCGTGCCGGCGAGATCCCCGTGCAGTACGCCGACCTTCCGCGCCTGGTGCAGCCCGGTGAGCGTATTCTGATCGACGATGGGATGCTCGAACTGGTTGTACTAGAGTCTTCGGAGACCGAGATCAAGTGCCGCGTAGTGACTGGCGGAATCCTGGAGTCCAACAAAGGCATGAATCTGCCCCATGCGCACACGAGCATTGCCGCGATCACTGAGAAGGACAGGGGTGACCTTCGCTTTGCGCTGGAGCATCAGGCGGACTGGGTGGCTTTGTCGTTCGTACGCAGTGCGGAGGATGTACTTGCCCTGAAAGGCCTCATCCAGGACCAGTGCTGCTTCGGACGGCTAACTCCTGTCATCGCCAAAATCGAAAAGCCGGAAGCGGTTGCCGCGATCGACGCGATCGTTGCAGCTTCGGACGGCATCATGGTGGCACGTGGTGACCTCGGCATTGAGACCTCCCCCGAGGAGGTGCCTCTTGTGCAAAAGCTCATCATCCAAAAGTGCAACCTTGCTGGGATCCCGGTCACGACGGCCACCCAGATGCTCGACTCGATGATCCGAAACCCACGGCCTACTCGCGCTGAAGCCAGTGACGTTGCCAACGCGATCCTGGACGGAAGCGACGCCATCATGCTTTCCGGCGAGACGGCAGTTGGCAAGTACCCACTGGAGGCCCTGCGCACCATGGTGCGGATTGCCGAACGTGCTGAGGCAGGTCCGGAGCACCGTCGCCGCCTCACTCCTTTGCCCAAGACCAAGACCCCGGCCATCGCGGAGGCCGTGAGCCACGCCACATGCGAGACGGCCAGGGACCTGGATGCCGCGGCCATTATCACCCCCACAGCCTCTGGCTACACCGCGCGCATAATCGCCAAGCACCGTCCCCATGCGCCCATCGTCGCGGTGACGCCCAGTCCGATGGTACAGCGGCAACTCTGTCTGTACTGGGGCGTGCGCCCGCTGCTCGCCAAACGGACTGCGAGCACAGATGAGATGCTGGCAGACGCCATCGGAGCCGCCAAAGCGCATGGCTATGTCAAGTCTGGCGACGTCGTGGTGATGACGGCTGGGGCCGCAGGCAGCCTGCCCGGCACAACCAACCTGATCAAGGTCCAGGTGGTGGAGCGCGTTCTGGCTCGCGGCCAGGGCATCGGGTCATCTCCGGCGCACGGCCAAGTCAGGCACATCGGAAACGTGCTGCCCTCGCCCTCCACGGTTAACTCATCCGATGTGCTGGTCATCCAGAAGACGACAAAGGAGTTGATCCCGCTGGCCCAAAGGGCCGCTGGCCTGGTCGTTGTGGAAGGAGGGCAGGACTCGCATGCCGCGACAATAGCGCGCGAGCTAGGTGTGACCGCGATCCTGGGCGCCCTCGATGCCCGGTCAGCGTTGAAGGATGGGGAGACTGTCACCCTCGACCCGGCAGGCGGCCTGGTCTACGAGGGGCACGTGCAGGTGTAGGGACAGATTTCACCATTCACCACCAGGCCAAAGACCACGACGCGAGTGTGGATGCGCACCCTTTTTGGGCGCCCCTGTTGCTGTGATAGAATGGCCGCGGTAGAGGCACCCTGCTGCTGACCAACTAATGACCAGGAGGCTGGGCGAATGAGCAAGAAGACCATCCGGGATGTTGACGTGAAGGGCAAACGCGTTCTTGTGCGCGTCGACTTTAACGTACCGCAGGACAAGGCAGGCAACATCAGCGATGACACGCGCATCCGGGCCGCGCTGCCCACGATTCAGTACTTGCGGGACAAGGGTGCGAAGGTGATCCTTTGCTCGCACCTGGGCCGCCCGAAGGGCAAAGTTGCCGAGGAATTCCGACTGACTCCCGTGGCCAAACGGCTCTCAGAGCTTCTGAAGGCACCGGTGACGAAAACGAACGACTGCATCGGCCCAGAGGTCGAGAAGGCCGTGGGTGGCATGAAGGCAGGCGATGTGGTGCTGCTGGAGAACCTGCGCTTCTACGCGGAGGAAGAAGCCAATGATCCAACGTTCGCCAAGAAACTGGCCGT
>CAYHBE010000349.1:0-2531 GCA_964354765.1 uncultured Dehalococcoidales bacterium
AACTTATTCCAAGGATAACGGGCGAAGTAATCAATTACCAACGAGCCGGAGACAAGATTCTTCTCCCGATGATATTGAGATCGGAATGACAACATAGGCAAGCATCCTTGCATTGACAATTAATCAACATGCTCCTGACCCATGCTGTAAACACAGCCGCAATAATGCTGCCGGTAGACGCCCAGTTTGTTCGCGATCTCGTTGGCACGCTTAAAACCGTCCTTTTTCTTAAAATCCCTTGCTATGAATTTATCTCCGCCGATTTCCTGTCCGATGCGATTAACCACGGAAGCCGGCTTATGCGGGCTCACTGTCAGTGTCGTTGTAAAGCCTTCGAGACCGCGCTCAGACATTACGCGGAATGTCTCTTGTATCCTAAGTCTAAAGCAAACTTCGCACCGTATGCCGCCTTCAGGTTCTTTATCGAGTCCCACCGTTGCCCGCAGCCAATCATCAGACTTATATTCACCTGCAAATATTGGAAATCCTATTGATTCTGCCACTGTCTTTGCCACCTCGAGTCGTCTTTCATATTCTTCCGCCGGGTAAATGTTTGGGTTGAAAAAATAGCCGGTAACCTGGTGCCCTTCCCGAAGGATCCGCTCGGCGACGCTTCCCGCACAGATGCCACAGCAAATATGCAGCATGACCTTCATAATCCGTCACCAATTTTCCATAACTTTAATAATGTCGAAAAAGTCAGAAAACGGAGTACAAGTGAGATCATGATACTGGCACCGCCTTAATAGGCTATCCGTCGCAAATATATGGTGACATTTTTGGGCTGGCATAAAATCAGAATTCCCGTCGCCGATATATGCAACCTCGTAACCTTCATTTAGAAATTTCTCCATGTAGCTAAGTTTGAAATCAGTGTCAATCGTCTTGCCTTCAGGGCTGACGTATCTGACTTTAAGACCTTCTGGATTAAAAATAGTCTCGGCGGCATGGTACTCTATGTCTACCAGACCAAGGTTTTTTAATATGTTACTGATATAGAAATCAAGCCCGTTACTGACAACAACCAGCCTGAAATCTTTACTTCTGCAAAACTGGACGAACTGTTTAAATCCCAGCCTGATTCTTACCCTGCTTTTTATATAGTCGAGCATTTGTTGACGGGACGTTTTTACCATGCCGAAAGACAGGCGGCTGAACTCACCAACACTGATTTTACCTTCCTGGTACCGGTCAAGGTAATCGCGCCATTCATATCCAACATACGCGTCCAGTAAAAGGAAACTGACATCTTTATACGTAACCGTGCCGTCGAAATCGCATTGAACGAGAGTTTTTTTCTTCATACACTCAATTATAACATCGAGATCACTGATGTAATAAGAAAGCTGGCAAAGTTTTATTTACACGACTTGCCGGATCGAACGGCGCGCTCTCACAAGAAGAATCGAGCATATCACCGCGACGGTGAACAACATTGCGCTGGCGATATTAAAAACAATCTCAAAACCACGCGTATCGATGAGCCTGCCGACGAACGGTGTGAGTACTCCGGACATCTCAGCGCCGGCGAAGAAATAAACCCCGAGCATCGTAGACCGGCGGCTCGCGGGAACATTACTTACTAAAAACGACTCGGAGGTCGGCATGCGCGTCATATTCATTCCACCGATCAGAAGCAAAATGATGATAAAAAACCCTACGTTAGGAACGATTTTCACCAGCAATAGTAGAGGTCCTGCAATAAGGCTAGCAATAATCATTACCGAGGTGCCTCCGTATCGATCGGCGAGATAACCGCCTAACGGAGCTGCAAAAACACCCACTGCAGGTGTGATTGCCATCAACGCTGCCGCTGCCGGCGCCTCCAGACCGAAATGGTCGACAAGGTAAAGTGAATAATATGCTGCGATTGAACCGGTTAAAGTACCCGTGGTAATACTCATTACGAGGAAGGGAACAAGTACCCGCCATTCGATTTTTGTCGGAGTCGATTGCGCTCCTGCGACGGCTGATGTCAATTCCTGCTGTGTAATCCGCTGCTGCCTTCCGAGAAGGAAATACAAAGCAATACCGAGAACAATAACTGGTATTGTCAGCACTATAAACGGACCGTGCCAGTCCCAGGCTGCAGCGATGGGCGCCGCGATTAAAGGCACTATCCAGAAGGCAGAACTGCCCCCGATCAAATGTAGACCCAGTGCCCTGCCGCGTCTTTCCGGGGCAATGAACGTTGAAATCGCGTTCGCAGAAGATGGATGATAACCACCGCCAAGAAGCGCTGCGATCACCATGAAAGCGATGAGCGCAAGATAAGAATGAGACAGCCCAACGAGTAGACCGGCTAAAGCAACACCGGAGACACTGATGGCGACCATCAGCCGTGCTCCGAAGCGATCAGCAAGCCAACCGGCCGGTAATTGGGCAATACCGCCAGTGATAGAAAAGGCAGATATAATGACGCCCGCTTGAGTGTAGTTCAGATTTAGCTCATCACGTATCATCGGCATAAAAGGATTGAGCATTGCACCGACGACGTGAACAGGGCCTTGTCCCCGTTGTGGATGCCCGTC
>CAYHBE010000350.1:0-2528 GCA_964354765.1 uncultured Dehalococcoidales bacterium
CGGGTGCCGGTTTTTGTTCTGCCACTACTTGCTACCTTTATCTTTCTTGTTATTCTGCAAAAAAGGTTTCAACATGTTATAGGTGCCTGTAACAGCAACCGCAATTCCCAGAATCAGTCCGATAATCAACCACAAAGGGCTCGTGTTAAATTTCGTATCCAGCCAGCGACCGCCTACAACCCCCAGTATAATAGAACCAGCGATGTAGAACCCCAAGCCGCTGAGACTTAAAGCCGCCAGCCAAGGCTTCACAACGTTAGAGCATATCAAATCTAGCCTCAGCGGTCAATAGGTACTATTACCCAACTCTCAATTTTTCCATACCATTTAGGCTTACGCAAATACAACCTTGTATTCTTTACGCAACCGAATTAGCCAACGCGTTCACGCCCAAAAAGCTCGGTAAAATCACCATTAAATTTTTTGAGGAAACTATGCATATCCAGCATGTCATCGGCGGTAGGTACACCGGATTTCTTAAACCTGCCGATTTCTACTTCCGTAAGGTCAGTGACAATTTCTGCTTTCACTTTATCAACTGTTACGGCGAGTAAGTACTGGTTATGGCATGAAGGACAATAAGCGCTAATAAACCATAAACCGAGATGGCGACTGAGAATTCGTACATTATGTCTGGCGTAGTTGTGCCCGCAGCTACTGCACTTGACAGATGCCATCAACCGTTTTATGTTGCGCTCTTCCATGAGCCTCGTTTTCTTCCGCAACCGCAAACGGAGTTTCTTTCGAACCCGGCTGTCTAAGATTTACGCTTATCGAAATCGTCCAAGTCCATTGTATTGATGAAGTCGTAGAATGCGGAGGCTTTCTTCTTCATTTCTTCATCATTTACGATGTTACCCTCAGACTTCTTGGACGATTCAGATTCATCCGGGATGAGTTTTCCAGATTCTTTATCGAGCCAGATGCCGGCTCTTTCGAGAACGGATTCATCTGCAAAAATAGGAGCTGCCACACGTACCGCTAAAGCGATCGCATCGCTCGGGCGGGAGTCAATTTCCATCTGGTTGCCGTTAACGGCAATTAGAATCTTGGCAAAAAATGTATCGTTTTTAAGATCGCTGACGACTATAGATTGAATTCTACCGCCGAAGGCATCTACAACTGATTGGAGAAGGTCGTGGGTTAGAGGGCGGGGTACAGGAACGCCCTGGAGTTTGACGGCAATGGCGTCGGCTTCTGCGGCGCCAATCCAGATAGGCAAATAACGATTGGTTTCTTTCTCTTTTAAAATTACAACGCGCTGATAATTCATCAGGCTAACGCGAATACTATCGACAACCATTTCTATCATTAAGTGGACTCCTCTTCACAATCAACCCGTTAAAATTTTACTCCCCGCCGAACTGGACTGTCAACTTGTATCACATTTATCGCATTTGGTTCCACTTATACGTGATCATCGAATGCCGGACTGTAATCAAATAAACAATTGTTACGATACTCACTACATGTTATAAATATTAATCTGTAGTATCAAAAACCACTTCGATATAAGGAGGGTCTCCAGAAGGCAAATTGTCCCACTGTGGAGAAAGAAAAATATACCTTGAACCGCTGGGGCTATATTCCTCTGATGTTAACTTAACAATATGCTGCGTGACATTTTTTCCTTCTAATCGGAATAGGTATTCAGGTTTCTCACCCCAGCCGTTTTTTGTAAGAATTATGTCCTTAAGTTCCCATTTTTCGGTAACTTTCCATTCGATACCTTTGCCTTCATAATTTGGAAAACTCATAGAATAGTTATAGGTGCAGGAATAAAGCTGTATCCCTTCCGGAGTAACCGCAATATGACCCTGTACATTCATAATTGTGGTCTGGGTCCCGCGTGAGGTTGTAGCTATATTTTTCCAGGTAGCTTCGAAGGCACCACCATCTTTCCATACAAAAGTCTGCTGGAGGTTTGAGGAGGTATATTCCCTGGGGAAAGTTGCCCCACCCACAATATGTGTATCCTGCGTCCCCTGTTTCTGGTAGACGCCATTGGTGACCAAGCCATATTCTTCGGTCCCGTACACCCGTAATCCTATTTTGAACAGGTTGGTTTTTCTTATCGAAACGGAATCGTCAACCACGATGCCCTTTGTAATCGTCGCCAGCACCTGACCGGAAGTCTTGTCAACCAGGCTTACTTTGACGTTAAAACTCCCATTCTTATAGTAGTTATGTCCGCAGACGAGGTCAGCCTCTGTCCCTGTCTTGACCTTAATTACCGGTTCAGATTTATCGCCGAAGTCCCATTTCCAGGCGGTATTTTCCGGTAATAACGAGGTTGAGACACTAGGCTTAACTTTAAACATTAACGTTTGCATTGTTTCCAACAGAGGCGGCGGTTCGACAACCAGCGAGATATTGGAGGCTACCCCTGCCTTGATGGTCACATTAGAAGATGAGGCTTCAGCCCATGGTTTCAAATTGCTATCCAGGACGGTCATCAATATAGTATAGGTACCTTCCTTCTGGAAAGTGTATTTCAGTGGAACGCTTTCCTGCTGAAGTTCCTGAGA
>CAYHBE010000351.1:0-2523 GCA_964354765.1 uncultured Dehalococcoidales bacterium
TCTACTTCGTGTAAGCCCTTGACCTTTCCGGTATTGACATCAACATCAACTTTTCTGAAGGCAGGATCCGAACCGGTGGCAGGCATAAGGCTGATAGTGCCAGCCATCGGGCAGAGGAATTTGGCGCCGGAATAAATCAAAATGTCCCGGATAGGTAATGTCCAACCCTTCGGCACACCTTTACGGGTCGGGTCATGTGTAAGCGAAAGGTGAGTTTTTACCATCATTGTGGCATACTGATCATACTTCGGATCAGATTCAAACTCTTCTGCTTTTTCTGTGGCTTCAGGTGACCAGGAAACGCCGTCTGCTCCGTAGACTACCTTAGCTATTTTTGCTACTCTGTCTCGCAATTTCATCTCGTTTGGATAGAGGAATTTGAAATCGTTCTTTTCCTTGCAGGCATCTTTAACGGCATCGGCGAGTTCTCCAGCTCCGGCTCCACCATTGCTGTAGTGCGACGATTGAGCACAGCGAGCGCCAGCTGCTTCGGCAGCTCTACGGACAATAGCGATCTCTTCCTTGGTATCGGTTGGGAACATATTGACGCAAACGACTGGATTGATACCGGCGGCGCGGATGATGCCGATATGATGAACCAAGTTAGCGCAACCCTTCTCGACTAGTTCTGGGGCTGCTTTCTTGTATGCATCAGGCAGGGCAACGCCCGGTGTAACTTTAGGACCACCGCCGTGCATCTTCAAAGAGCGAACGGTAGCAACGAGTACGGATACGTTTGGTTTAAGTCCGCTAAAGCGGCTCTTGACGTTCCAGAATTTCTCGAAGCCGATGTCTGCGGCGAAGCCGCTCTCCGTAACATGATAATCGAACATCTTTAAGCCGAGTCTATCGGCGATGACAGATGACTGTCCAACTGCGATGTTGGCAAACGGTCCGGCATGGACCATGCAGGGCTGATATTCTGCCGTGCAGCAGAGAGTGGGATTAATAGTATTGCGCATCCAGGCTGTCATAGCACCCGCTACTTCAAGATCGCCGGTTGTAACAGGCTTGCCTTTCTTGTCGTAGGCAACTGTGATTTGTGCCATTCTTTCGCGTAAGTCAGCCAAGTCTCTAACGATCGACAGCATTGCCATTAATTCGGAGCTGACAGCGATACCAAATTTTGACTGCGTCAAGAAACCATCAGTCCGCTGACTACCGATGCCGATGATGATGTTGCGAAGGCTCTGGGCACAGAAATCTAAAATCCAGCCCATTTCAACGCGCAGAGGATCGACATCGAGGCGGCGCATATGGCTCAGTCTTTCAAGTGTTTTATCGTTATAGTTACGTTCGTGCTGCATCCTGGCGGTAAGAGCTACCATTGCCAGGTTATGAGCGTTCATAATATCGTTGATATCGCCGGTCAAGCCCATTGAAAACTCGGTGTGAGGAATAAGAATAGCGTTGCCGCCGCCGGCTGCTGTACCTTTGACGTTCATCGTCGGCCCACCGGACGGCTGGCGGATACAACCGCCTACATTTTCACCCTGTTTTCCAAGTCCTTCGATAAGCCCCATGGTCGTAGTTGTTTTGCCTTCACCAAGAGGGGTCGGCGTAACAGCGGTTACTTCGATATATTTTCCGTCGGGTTTGTTCTTGAGGCGCTCCATGATTTTAAGGAAATCCAACTTGGGAGTTTTGCCGAAAGGAATAACTTCTTCCTTTTGCAGCTTCAGTTTCTCTCTCCATTGATCCGGGGTGGGCATGTGCTCTTCTGCAGCATCAGCTATCTGCCAGTCTGCCATCTTTGATACGTCGTAAGCCACTAAAAACCTCCTTATATATTTCAGGCTTTATGCCAGAAAATCCTATTTGTTATTGGGAGATTTGACTCCTCCCGGTAGAAGGGATTGGAAAATAATTTTTACCTCTTTTATAGCCAATAAGCTGGAATCGGTAATCGATCTTTTTGCGAGGTCGGCATCTATTATAGCTTCATCAAAAGGTATAAATCCAAGGAATTCAGCATTTGGCAGGGCATCACGGATAAACTGTTTTTGTGCTTCCGATTGAATCTTATTACCGACAACCGCTATACGTTTCATATGCAGATCTGAAGCTAGTTCAAAAATTCTCTGGGCGGTCTCGATGCTGCGGCGTCCCGGCTCGACTACTACAATAAGTATATCGACGCCCTGGGCTGTCCCTCTGGTCAGGTGTTCGATGCCCGCTTCCATATCAAGGATAACAACCTCTTTACGCTGGAGCAGGAGGTGGGAAAGGAGAGCTTGTAAGAGGGTACCTTCCGGACAATAACAGCCTGTACCACCACGTTTTATGCGACCCATCACCATAAGGCGGATGCCATCAAGTTTTACGGAATATTTTTCCGGGAGATCATCGACTTTAGGATTTAATTTAAAAAAAGAGCCGGACTGCCCTGGTTTGGCGCCGACTCGTTCTTCGATGATATCGCTTAATTCTGAGATTGGGGTGATTTTGTCTGGATTAGGAAATCCAAGATTAGCAGCGAGATTAGCATCGGGATCGGCATCGATAGCGAGGACAGAGTAACCT
>CAYHBE010000352.1:0-2042 GCA_964354765.1 uncultured Dehalococcoidales bacterium
TCTTTCTTGTGGGACTTGCAGAAAACTGCTTTCACCTACCTTCAAGCGCATGACAAGCTTTATGGCACTAACCTTTTTGTGGAACTTTTAAATTTCTTCGATGAGAATGGTGATGGGATTCTTGACTATGATGAGGTAGGGAAGAAGGGACAATGGGGACCTTCGACTCGTGCCGCCGCTTTTAGCTCCAGTTCGAGAGCCGACGGCAAGCTTGGATGGTTAAAAGGAGGTTTCATTTCCCGGATATTAAGTGTGAAATGTACTCGGAAAGACTGGAACGCGTATGGATTTGATTTTTACGCCAGTTCGAGAATGGCACAATTGCTGATGTCAGCGTATGCAATGTCTCGCTCACCATCTGAGGTACCTGATCCATTCAACCCACCTGCGGTTTATGGGAAAGGAAAGTGGCCTAGTTGGAAATGGGTGAGCTTTGTATCGACCGGCTCAACAATTTGGGGGATGGGTTTCCCCAGGCGTATGGACATGGCCGGTCTCTACGGCATGGTGTTTCAATATGCTGATAAGACCCAGAATAACGGCGGATACACAGGTAATGTGCCTTTGACGAGTAACCAGGACGCACTTTCAAAATACCTGGCAAATGTCGCTGAAGGCAAACAGTTGCCTTTAAACTTCGTGCTCTATGTTCCACAGGGATTGGGAAAATTCAATGGTCAGAACGTGCCCAATGTAGAAGAAACCAGTGATCCGAAGAAAATTTACTCTGCCAGTCTCATAGGCGGAAAAGAAGTGTGGAGTATATAACGGTCATTCGAATTATATAGCTCCAAGTTTACAGTGGTATAAACTACTCATTAATTAACAGATCGAATGACGCTCAGTTTGTACAATGGTTAATTTTCTACCATCTTGGGCGATTATGCAATTCCTTCTGTTCAGCTAGGTTGGTTGCGCGTCAAGAATCTCTAGGGCAATTTAACTGTAGCATCTTTTGTTAAGCTGCCTGCCTTCTAAATAAAAGCAATTAGAGTTTAGTGCTGTGAGTTGAGTATTTAATAATCTATGTATGATTCCAACTTTCTGAGCCGCGCGGATCATCAGAAGTAAACGACATGAACTACAAACTACATTCAATTATTGACAGTTTCATCCCCGATGCTCTATCCTCACTAGCATAGGGAGATTAAAGGGATAATCTATGAGTGTACTCAATGCAGTAATCGCGTTAGTGTGTGCCTATATACTCGGTTCAATCCCCTCAGCCTACATCGTAGGAAAATTACAGAAGAAAAAGGACATCAGGTCAATTGGCACCCATAATATGGGTGCCATGAATGTTTTCTACGAGATAGGTTTCTGGTGGGGACTGGTAGTCCTGCTTGCAGATGTTGGTAAAGGTGTCGCTGCGATGGCGATTGCTGAAGCGTTAGCCGTGCATGAGTACGTTTACCTGGCCTCTGGTATGGTCGTTGTGCTCGGGCACAGTTTTCCTGTCTTCCTGGGTTTCAAGGGGGGCAAAGGCGGCGCAACATCTATCGGTGTGTTGATCTACTTGATGAAACCATGGGCTGTATTGATAAATGGCGGACTCTTCGCGCTCCTATTCTTAATTACCCGGGCGCCGACTATTAGCTATGGGCTGGCTTTCATTTGTTACCCATTCATATCGTGGTATATGTTCCATAGATGGGATTGGATAATATTTACGGTCGCATTATTACTGGTACCGCTTATCCGGTATATTCCACGCATAAAAGAGATGCGCGACAAAGCAGGCAACTGGCGTCGCGTCTTCCAGCGCAAGAGCGTTTCCGACCGGTTTTAGCGACGCCAGCCGATCATTCGATTATTAAAAACCTGCTATTATCCTTTTGAGGGAAAAACAACCGTTGCCGTGCCCGGCGTAGTCTTGTCACCTTTTCCGTTTGCTACCCAAATTTCCGCTTCAACGATATGATCTTTGCCGTCCACGTACTTCTTGGTTACTTTCCCAGTTAGGGTGATGTTATCGCCAGGTACATCCATGCTCCGGTAGCTGGCGCTGTACTTTTTAATCCGTCCTTTTTCTCCAACCCACT
>CAYHBE010000352.1:2052-2515 GCA_964354765.1 uncultured Dehalococcoidales bacterium
CCACTCGCTGAGCATTTGCCCCAGCCATGCGGCTTTAAGTGTGCCGTGGATAATCAAGCCCGGCAGCATATTAGCCTTGGCTATATTTTCGTTATAGTGAATTTCATAGTAATCGCCATATGCTCCTGCCCACATCACAAGCTGGCGTGGCGATGCATTTTTCATCAATGGTGGAACAGGTGAATCAACCTGAATATCTTCCCAATAACACTGTTCAGCCATTATTTTCTCCTTTAACCTGTCTAAATAGTTAGTAGGCAATCGTGGTGCTACGTTGAATCAGAACTATCTCTTTCTTCTGATTCCGGAAGACGGTTTCGTCGACCTGGAAAAACATTTTCCCCATACGACCGTCTCTCTCGAACATATCACCGAGCCTCCTGGTTATGCTGAGGACATCACCTGCCTGGATGGGCTGGAAGAATTCATACTCGTCGCCGCCATTCATAAACCTGGTAAAAGG
>CAYHBE010000353.1:0-1671 GCA_964354765.1 uncultured Dehalococcoidales bacterium
AATATTGTTGTTTATGTTCGGCGTGGTGGCTACCAGCGTGATCGGCCGGCCCGTACGCAATGTACCCAGCCCGGCCAGTTCCCATCCCCCGACTACTCCGTCCAGAACTTTCATTCCGATCGTTTGCGGGGCGCCCAAGAGCATCTTGCGGCGGCCCACCGGAAGCTGGTAGTTGAAAGCGAAGCGCAGCACATGAGTTTCGTCGAGCGTGCTGATGCCGTAGACGTCCGTGACCTGGTCCACGGTCTGATTTCGCTTACTGCTGAGCTCGGTTCCGGCGCTGCCCAGCGCATCGCCGACATTGGTTCCCCCAACGTCGTCCAGGAGCTTGCTGAAGGTGTAGTTCGCGAGCAGATAGAAGTCACTGCCGAAGCGGCGCTCGAGCCTGAGGTTCAACGCATGATAGTTGGAGACGCCGATATTGCTTCCTTTGACTGTTATGGGACCGAAGTACGGGCGCACGCCCTGCAGAATTGCCAGGTTCTGTTTCAGGCCGACGACGCTGTTCTCCTGCGTTTGCCCCGCCGTGGGTGAAGCGATCTGTTTCGTGTAGTTGCGGGAGTTCTCGCCGGTAGGGCCGCCCCTAAAGAGGTCCCGGGGAAATGTGCCCGCCAGGGTGGCGCCGAGTAAATCGCGGCCGAAATTGCCATTGTAGACGGCTTCGAACACCAGGCGCCGCGGCAGTTCGCGCTGGACTCCGAGGCTCGTTGTCCATTCAATGGGCATCGCGGAATCCCGGCTGAATCCCCCCGGGCTGGTTGGCTGAGTGGCGTCGTAGTTGGCTTGCTTGTTGGTGCGCTGGTAGCGTGTGTACTGACCCGCTTTGTAGGGGGTGGTCCAGTTCGAGATCATGTGGACCATGTTGTCGTCACTGGCGTGCCAGCCCGCGTCAGCGGCATCCGCCAGTTTCAAACCGGCACCCGAGTACGCCTGCTCGGCGCCGGTCGTGGGCATGTACATCATAGCGAAAGAGCTGCGGATCACCGTCTGCGGATTCCATTGGTACGCGGCGCCCAAGCGAGGCGCCAGATGCTTCCAATGGTAGTAAGTCGCTTTGCGGGACGGGAACTCCGGCGTATTGGCGATCCGGATGGCGCCTGGGGCGAACCCGGCCCGGGCCCATTCTGGAGCGCGGACCGAGCCAGAGGGTAGGCCAAGTTTGGCCACCTCGGCCTCGAAGCTGTATCCGGGATTGATTGTAAAAGGGGCCGGCGCATCCGGATCCCAGAGGTACAACTTATCGAAGCGCTCGGTAATGGGCGACTCCATGTCCCACCGAAGACCCAGGTTCAAGGTCAGCTTCGCACCGGCTTTGAAGTCGTCCTGGATGAATCCGGCATAGTAGTTGAAGTTGTTCGCCCGGGTGGTGCCACCGGAAACTAGCGCCTGGTTGTTAGTGCCTATCATGAAGGCAGCCGTTCCGTAGGCGGCCGAGATGTCCGAGCCGTAGCCAAAGTCCACGCCCGCGATCTGGTGGACGGGACTGGCGATAAAGCTGTACGTGCCGGTTCCAGCGGCGGAAAAGTTGTCAAAGTACCTGGTGTGCTGGAACCCGGTCTTGATTGTGTGGCGCCCCAGGATCTTGGTAAAGGTAAGGCCGGAATCGTAAGTGGTGTAGTTGCTTACGTTCAGGGACGCGCTGTCGGTAATCCTGGTCTCTGGAACACCAGT
>CAYHBE010000353.1:1681-2504 GCA_964354765.1 uncultured Dehalococcoidales bacterium
CGGAATCAAACGGGACATCGCTTGTGTCCAAATCCGTCGGCAGAAGATTGCCCGCGGAGTTGGGCCAGTGGTTCATCCCAGCCCGCGCATTGAACAGGAATGTCGGGGAGATGGTCCAGTCATAATTCAACACCGCTCCAAATCCGCCTTTGGAGAAGCTCTGATTGGCCGTGTTCGCCGGTCCTCGCCAGCGGGTCTGCCCGCTCTCGTTGTTCCGATAAGTGAATCGGCCGAAGAGGCGGTGGTCATTGGTAAAGTTGTGGTCCAGCCGCCCGCCGTAAAGGTCCCGTGTGCCGGTCGAGTTCCGAGGCGCAATATAGTTATTCATGCTGCTGGTGCCGGGAGTAGGTGTCGCGTTTGGCAGCGGCACATACTTTAACAGCGCCAGGCTGACGGGATGCAGCATGCTCTGAGGAATCCGCTTGCCATCGTTGAGGAGTGTCTGGCGAATGTACTGGTTCTGCACCGCGTCGAATAAGACCGTGCCTCGCTGGTCATAGATTACCGGCCGAATCCCGTTGTAGACAGTCTCGGAAAAGTCGCCCTTCCGCTCCAGCTCGGTCGGGACGGAGGAGGTTAAGAGCGTGCCGGCCTCGCGCCGGCGAAGACCTTCGTAATTGAAGAAAAAGAATGTCTTGCTTCGTCCGTTGTAGACCTTCGGCAGAACCACGGGACCACCTACTAGGCCACCAAACAGGTTCTGAGCGAACTTCACTTTCTTACCCCCCAACGAGTTTTGCTGCCAGGAATTGGCGTTGAGGTGATCGTTCTGGAAGTACTCGAAGAGCTGGCCGTGCAGTTCGTTGGTGCCGCCCTTGGTCAC